>JBDTNP010000338.1:0-4970 GCA_039933695.1 Betaproteobacteria bacterium
ACGGCCTCAAGATCGGCGCCATCACCGACCTGATTCACTATCGCAGTCAGACCGAGCGCCTGATCGAGCGCGTGGGCGAGCGGCCGATCCGCACCGCCGCGGGCGACTTTCGGCTGGTGACTTTTCGCGACAAGCTCGCCGATGCTACCCACCTCGCGCTGGTTCGCGGCGACATCGCGCCCGAGCAGGAAACCGTCGTGCGCGTGCACGAGCCCTTGTCGATCGTCGATCTGCTCGATTACGGCAGCCGCGTGCATTCATGGACGATACCGGCGGCGTTGTCGAGAATCGCGAGCGCCGAGCGCGGCGTGCTGGTGCTGCTGCACCGCCCCGAGTCGGCTCTGGATTTGCGCGACAGGGCGCTCGCCGACCGGCCGCGCGTCGAGAGCAAGATGGACCTGCGCAACTACGGCATCGGCGCGCAGATCCTGCGCGACCTGAATGTCGGCAAGATGCGTCTGCTGGCGCGCCCGCGCAAGATGCCCAGCATGGCCGGATTCCATCTGGCCGTCACCGGCTACGAGGAGCTTCCGCCTCGCGCCGCGTCGCCCTGAGTGCGGCGCGATCGCGTCGCCGCACGCTTCTGACCGGACCACAATCTCGATGCCGATTCGCAGAATCGTTCCGAGCACCCGCGCCGGACATTTGCGCGTCGGCATCGTGCTGTCGCGCTTCAATCCTGCCATCGGCGATGCGTTGCTGGCCGGCACGGAGCGCGCGCTGTCGGAGGCGGGCGTGGCCGACTCCGCGATCACGATCGCGACCGTTCCCGGCGCGCTGGAAGCGCCGCTGGCTCTGCAACGGATGGCGCAGACCGGCGATTACGACGCGCTGGTCGCGCTCGGCGCGGTGATCCGGGGCGACACTTATCATTTCGAGATCGTCGCCAACGAATCGGCGGCGGGGGTCGCGAGCGTGCAGCTCGAGTTCGGCATTCCGATCGGGAACGGCATCCTGACCACCGATACCGAGGCACAGGCGTCGGAGCGTGCCGAAACGAAGGGGCGCGACGCGGCGCTCGCCGCGCTGGAGATGGCGAACCTGCTCGACGCGATCGATGAGCAGTAGTCCGCGCCGCCGCGCGCGCGAATTCGCGCTGCAGGGTCTGTACCAATGGCTGCTCTCGGGCAACGATCCGGCGGCGATCCGCGGCCAGCTCGCCGAAAGCGCCGGCTTCGCCCGCTGCGATAGCAAGCTGTTCGACCGGCTGTGGCAGGGCGTCACCGCCGAATACGATGCGCTGCAGAGCGCCTACGCGCCTTACCTCGACCGCAAGCCGGGCGAAGTCTCGCCGATCGAAAAGAGCATTCTCACCATCGGCGCATGGGAGTTGCTGCACGCGCCGGACGTGCCGTTCAAGGTGACGATCAACGAGGCGGTCGAGCTGGCAAAAGCCTACGGCGGCACCGACGGGTACAAATACGTCAACGGCGTTCTCGACAAGCTGGCGGCGACTGCGCGCGCGGCGGAAGCCGGTTGACCGAATTCGAGCTCATCGAGCGGTACTTCCGGCGCCCGGCCCGCAACGCCGTGCTCGGCGTCGGCGACGACGCGGCGCTGATCGCGCCATCGCCCGGTTTCGAAATCGCCGCGTCGGTCGACATGCTCGTCGAGGGCCGCCATTTTTTTTCCGGCGCGGAAGCCGAGGCGCTCGGCCACAAGACGCTGGCGGTCAACTTGTCGGATCTGGCGGCGATGGGCGCGACGCCGCGCTGGGCGCTGCTGGCGTTGGCGCTGCCCTCGGTCGACGAAGCCTGGCTGTCGGCGTTCGCGCGCGGGTTCTTTGCGCTGGCCGATGCGCATGGCGTCGATCTCGTCGGCGGCGACACGACCGGCGGTCCGCGCAATCTTTGCGTCACGGTACTCGGTGAGGTACCGGCCGGGAAAGCGTTGCGTCGCAGCGGGGCCAAGGGCGGCGATTCGATTTGGGTTTCGGGCAGGCTCGGCGACGCGGCGCTGGCGATCGCGCGTCAGCTGGGCCGGGTCCGACTGGAAGGCGCCGACCTTGCAGACTGCGAAAGCGCGCTCGCGCGCCCCGCGCCGCGCGTTGCTCTGGGCTTGGCGCTGCGCGGCATCGCGAGCGCAGTGATCGATGTGTCCGACGGCCTGGTGGGCGATCTGGGCCACGTGCTCGACGCGTCGCGGATCGGCGCGACGATCGACATCGACGCGCTGCCGCGTTCGTCCGCCCTCGACCGGCAACTCGGCGGCGCGAATCGCGAGATCGCGCTGCAGTGCCTGCTGGCCGGCGGCGACGACTACGAGCTCTGCTTCACCGCGCCGCGAGCGCGCGATGCCGCTATCGCCGCGCTCGGCAACAGGCTCCAACTGCCGCTGACCCGGATCGGCATCGCGACGGCGCAACATCCGGGGCTGGAGGTCCGCGATGCAAGCGGACGCTCACTCGAACGGCTGCCGCGCGCGTTCGATCATTTCGCGTCGTGACCTGGCCGACGGGTCGATGAAAAAGACGCCGACCTTGCGCTTCATGCTCGCGCATCCGGCGCACCTGGTGGCGCTCGGCTTCGGGACCGGACTCTCACCGATCGCGCCGGGCACCGTCGGCACCTTGCTAGCGTTGCCGCTCGATGCGCTGCTGCGCGCGACGGTCAACGACGTCGGTTATGCGCTCGCCGTCGTCGTCGCCTTCGCGATCGGCGTCTGGGCGGCCGACCGCACCGGGCGCGACCTGGGCGTATCCGATCACGGTGCGATAGTCTGGGACGAGGTCGTCGCCTTCCTCGGCGTTCTCTATTTCGTCGGCGCCGAGCCGGTGCACCAGGCCTTTGCGTTCCTGCTGTTCCGGCTGTTCGATATCGTCAAGCCGCCGCCGGCAGGATTGATCGACCGCGAGTGGCATCACGGAATCGGCGTCATGGCCGATGACCTGGTCGCTGCCGCATACACGCTACTGGTGCTCGCGCTGTGGCAACGGATAGCCGGGTGAGCGGCCGTTCGACCGTCGACGAGCACGCGCAGGCGCGCCGTCTCGAGGAGATGGCGCTCAATGCCTCCGGCGCATTCCAGTCGCTGCTTTACGACGGTTGGTTGCTTGGGTCAAGATCCGGCCCGACCAAGCGTCTGCGTTGCATCAATCCGACTTACCGGTCGTCGCTCCCGCTCGAGCGGAAGCTTTCGTACTGCACCGACTTCTATCGGGCTGCGGGCCTGCCGGCGATCTTTCGCATGCTGCCGTTTGCGCAGCCCGCCGGTCTCGATGCGTTCCTTGCCGAGCGCGGCTGGGGCGAGTTCGAGCACACGCTGGTCCTGCGTGCCGGTCTTGCTGCGGCCATAGCCCTGCCGGCGCCGGCGGTGGAAGTCGAGCTTGTTGCGATGACGGCGTGGGTCGAGGACACGCGCGCCCTGCTCGGCATAGCGAGCGAAGCGCTGCCGCGACTGCTCGATCGCGCCGCAAGCTATCCGCTGCCACAGATCGGTGCGCTGGTACACCGCGGCGACGAGGTCGTCGCCTGCGGCCTGGCGAAAGTCGAAGAGGATCACGTCGGACTGTTCGCCGTGCACACCGCGCCCGGGTTGCGCGGGAAAGGCCTCGGGCGCGCAATAGTCGGCGCGCTGCTGGCGGATGCGCAGCAGCGCGGCGCGCGTACCGCCTACCTGCAGGTCACCGCGCACAACGCTCCGGCGCTCGCGCTTTACCGGCAGTTCGGCTTCGACATCGCCTACGACTACTGGTACCGGGCGCGGCACGGCGAACAGCATTGAAAGCGACATCTCTTCCGCCGGACGACGACGGCATCCGTGCGCTCGCTGTGCGCGTGGGCGAGTTGGCGCTCGCCCGGCAGGTGATGCTGGCGACGGCGGAATCGTGCACCGGGGGCCGGGTCGCCGGCGCGATCACCGACATCGCCGGCAGCTCGGGCTGGTTCGAGCGGGGCTTTGTCACCTATTCGAACCGTGCCAAGATTGAGCAGTTGGGCGTGGAGCCGGAGATCATCGCGCGCCACGGTGCGGTCAGCGAGCAGACGGTCAAGGCGATGGCGGAGGGAGCCTTGGCGGCCAGCGGCGCGCAATGGGCGGTGGCGGTGACGGGAATTGCCGGTCCGGTGGGCGGCAGCCCGGACAAGCCGGTGGGCACCGTGTGGTTCGCCTGGGCCGGCCCGCGGGGCGTCGAGGCCCTGCACCGGCGGCTGGACGGGGATCGGGCGGCCGTGCGGGCAGCCTCGGTGGCGATCGCCTTGCAGGGCCTGCTCGACCGCCTGGGTTAGGCCGTAAGAAGGCTTTATCGAACGATCGTTCTATGCCATAATGGTCTCATCCTTCGTCCGCATGGGCGGACCGCAACCGAGAGACCGCGATGAGCAACGTAAGCCTGATTAAATCCAATGGAATGAACGCAATGGACGACAACAAGAGCAAGGCGCTGACCGCCGCGCTGGCCCAGATCGAAAAGCAGTTCGGCAAGGGCTCGATCATGAAAATGGGCGAGGCCCAGGTGCAAAACGACCTGTCGGTCGTCTCGACAGGATCGCTGGGTCTCGACATTGCGCTGGGGGTCGGCGGCTTGCCGCGCGGACGCGTGGTCGAGATCTACGGTCCCGAGTCGTCGGGCAAGACCACCTTGTGCCTGCAGGTCGTCGCGCAGGTGCAGAAGGCCGGCGGCACTGCCGCCTACATCGATGCGGAAAACGCGCTCGACCCGGTCTATGCGGGAAAGCTCGGCGTCAATGTCGCGGAGATGCTGATTTCGCAGCCCGATACCGGCGAGCAGGGCCTCGAAATCGCCGACATGCTGGTCCGCTCCGGCGGCGTCGACGTCATCGTCATCGACTCGGTCGCGGCGCTGGTGCCCAAGGCGGAGATCGAAGGCGAAATGGGCGACCAGTTGCCCGGCCTGCAGGCGCGGCTGATGAGTCAGGCGCTGCGCAAGCTAGCGGGCAACATCAAGCGCGCCAACACGCTGGTGATCTTCATCAACCAGATCCGCATGAAAATCGGCGTCATGTTCGGCA
>JBDTNP010000339.1:0-5860 GCA_039933695.1 Betaproteobacteria bacterium
ACAGGTCGCAACGTCACACGCCCGCCGCTGTCGCGCGAAGAGCTCGAAGCCAATGCCAGGACCTATACCGACCAGGCGTTTCTGATCCTGGACCGCGACCGCACCGAGATCGCTTTCAATTCGAAGTGGCTGTCGGCGCTCGGCGCCGACGGCATGATCCGTCTTGCCGCCAAATACACGGTGGCGCGGATGCTCGAACGCGATGACTTCGCCAAGCGCTATGCCGGCGGGCAGCCGATCGCCGTTCACGAGTTCCTCTATCCGCTGGCGCAAGGCTACGACTCGGTCGCGCTGCAAGCCGACGTCGAGCTCGGCGGGACCGATCAGAAATTCAACCTGCTGGTCGGCCGCGAATTGCAGCGTCAATACGGCCAGGAGCCGCAGTGCATCCTGACCTTGCCGCTGCTCGAGGGCCTCGACGGCATCAACAAGATGTCGAAGTCGCTCGACAACTACGTCGGCATCACCGAAGCTCCCACGGAGATGTTCGGCAAGCTGATGTCGATCTCCGACGAGTTGATGTGGCGCTACTACGAGTTGTTGTCATTCCGCCCGCTGGACGAAATCGCGCGGCTCAAGCGCGAATGCGCCGAGGGGCGCAATCCGCGCGATGCCAAAGTCCAGCTCGCACAGGAAATCGTCGCGCGCTTCCACTCGCGCCAGGCGGCGGAAACCGCGCTCGCCGAATTCGAATCGAGGTTCCGCGACCACGCGATGCCGGAGAGCATGCCCGAGGTCACGCTGGAGAGCGGCGGCAAGGGCCTGGCGCTGCCGCAGGTCTGCAAGCAGGCCGGTCTCACCGCCAGCACGTCCGAGGCGATGCGCCTGATCGAGCAGCGGGGGCTGAAGGTCGACGGCGACGTCGTTGCCGACAAGTCGCAAGTCCTGGCGGCCGGCACGACAGCCGTCATTCAGGCGGGCAAGCGGAAGTTCGCGCGGGTGACGATCACCTAGAGTTTGCGGTCGCGGCGTTTCGCCCGCCTCCGCGCGCAAGCGGGGCCGCGCGACGGCCGCCGGCGCAGCGGATCAAACGATGCCGGGGTCGCCGCCGACGCCCTTGACTGCCGGCAGATTGAGCGTCGGTCGGCCGATCGTCCTTTGCGCTCGAAGGTAGCGGGCAACCACGTCCCACACCGGCTCGCCCCCCGCCGCACGCGCCTCTTCGGCCACCGGCGCCCAGCCCGCGACCTTGTAACCGCGCCCGGGGTCCATCGGCTTGCCGTCGAGTTCCATCCGGGTAATCCGCTGGCCGATCGCAGCCGCGGGTTCGATCGTGTAGCGCATGCCGCCGACGCGCACCATGTCTCCGCCCTGCTGGTAGTACGGGTCCGGATTGAACAGGTTATCGGCAACGTCCTCGAGGATCGTCTTGATCGTCTCGCCGCGCAGCGTGCTGACGGTGACGTACGGATAGGTAATCGCCGTCTGTTCGAGCAGTTGCTCGCAGCGTATGGCGTCGCCCGGAAGCAGCGTCGTTCCCCAGCGGAACCCGGGCGAGAAGGCGATTTGCGCGTTCTTTTCGGCCATCAACGCGTCGAGCAGCAACTGGTCGTACGTGCCGTTGAAGTTGCCGCGGCGATACAGGAGTGCCTCGCTGACCGCCAGCCGCTCGTCGAGCCTGGCGGCGAACGGCGCGCGGATCTCCGCGATCAGCGCGGCCATAGCGCTGTCCTCGGGCAGCAGATCGGCGAATACCGGCACGAGCCGGTAGCGGAAATCGACGACCTTGCCGCTGCCGACTTCGAGGTCTAGCACGCCGATGAACTTGCCGTTGCACCCGGCGTTGGTGACCACCGTCTTGCCGGCGCGGCTCGAAACGATCGTCGGCTGAGGCACGGCGTCGTGCGTGTGGCCGCCGAGGATCGCGTCGATGCCGCTGACCCGCGAGGCGAGCTTGAGATCGACGTCCATGCCGTTGTGCGAAAGCAGCACGACGGCCTGCGCACCCTTGCCGCGCGCCGAGTCGACCGCCTTCTGCATCGTCTCTTCCTGGATGCCGAACGTCCAGTCGGGAACGAAGTAGCGCGGATGCGCGATCGGCACATACGGAAATGCCTGACCGACGATCGCGACCGCGATGCCGTTGATCGTCTTGATGACGTAAGGCTCGAACACCGGATCGCCGAAGTCGGCGGTGCGCACGTTCTGGGCGATGAAATCGACGCGGCCGGCGAAATCGCGGTCGACGACCTCCTTGACCCGCCGCGCGCCATAGGTGAATTCCCAATGGCCGGTCATCACGTCGACGCCGAGCAGCTTGGCGGCATCGACCATGTCCTGGCCCCGGGTCCACAGCGAGGTCGCCGAGCCCTGCCAGCTGTCACCGCCGTCGAGCAGGAGCGCGCCGGGGCGCTGGTTGCGCAGGCGCTTGATCAGCGTCGATAAATGCGCGAATCCGCCCATCGCGCCGTAGGCGCGCGCCGCGCGCTCGAAATCGAGGTGAGTGAACGCGTGTGCAGCGCGCGTTCCCGGCGCGATGCCGAAGTGCCTGAGCAGCGCTTCGCCGACCAGATGCGGAGGCTCGCCGCGCGCGCTGCCCGCGCCGAGGTTGACGCTGGGCTCGCGAAAGCGCATCGGCTTCAGCTGGCCATGGCAGTCGGTGATGTGCAGCAGGCCGACGTTGCCGAAAGGTCGCAGCACATCGTACAGGTGCTCGCCGTCCGCGCCGTCAGCGGCACGGCTGGCATCGATCGGCAATCCGGCGACGGCGGCGGCAGCGAGTCCCTGCAAGAATTCGCGCCGCCTCACGATTCGACAGTCGCAAGACCCCGCGGCGCCGGCCGGGCGCGCCGGTGCACCAGGCTCACTGGTTGACCGGCGAGGCGGGATCCATCAACAGTGCGGTGACGTCCTTGATCTGCTGCTCCGACAGTATGCCGTTGTGGCCGAAGCGCGGCATCGTCGAGCAGGCGGCGAACGCCTCCGAGTTGAAGATCTTGCCGTAGGCATAGCGCTGCGTCTCGACGCCGTAGCCGCGAAGCTTGCCGAACCGGTAAAGACTCGGCCCGATCGAGCCGTAGGCGAGCTCCTGCGGCGCGAGTTGATGGCAGGCGTAGCAATTGCCGCCGACCGGCCCCGCGGGATCGTCCGAGTACTGCTTGCCGCGGCCGTCCTGCGCTATTTTTTCGCCGTTTTTCCAGTCGCCCATCAGCTTGCCGTCGGCCGGATATTTGATGGTCGCCAGGTTCTGTTTCTCGATCCGATCGGCGACGTCCGCCGACAGCTTCCTGCCGGCCGATTCGCTGCACAGTCTCTGTGTATCGTCCTGGACGAGGCGGTCGAGACCGGCCTGACCTCTTGCCTTGAATGAGGCCTTGAGCATCGCGCCCGCCTCGGACGAGATCCGCTCGTCGGAAGGCGCCGTCGCGCAGCCGACGAGGATGGCGATCCATGTCGCCGCGCAAATCATCGCCCGCATCGGCATTCGCGACGTTCTCACCGTTTGATCGCCGGCGCGTCGAAGGTGGCGCCGTTGGCGTTTTTGGCCAGGAACATCGTCAGCGCGATCGACGCATCGGAACCGAATTCGAGCTCCGGAAACCGCTGTTGACGAAAGCAGTCGTTCAGGCGCCACTGGAACGTGCGCAGCTCGCCCTGCGAGACGCGATACGCGGGCCAGGTCGTGTACGCCTTCTGCGCGCCCTCGATCTTGGTAAGGTTCGGCAGGTCCTGCAGGCGGATGCGCTGGTTGTCGGCACCATGGCAGGTCACGCAGCCGAAATCGTGCGGGCCGCCGCGAAAATAAAACATCTTTTCGCCGACCCTGTACATCTGCATTTCCTTCGGGTGCGCGACGGACACGTTCATCTTCACGCCGCGCGACTCGCTGGTGACGTACGCGACCAGCGCTTCGATATTCGATTTCTTGTCGTTGCCGTTGCCGAACGGATTCTTTTTGGCATCGGCTTCGCTGATGCCCTGCAGCTTGACCATGCACCACACCAGGCGCGTCTCGAGATCCATTACGCGATCGGCGTCGGCAAAATACTTCGGCAGCTGCGCGTAGGCGCCCTTGACGACGCCGGCGCCGAGGCCGAGATCGCATCGCTCGAGCGAGACCTTGTTCGGGCCGCGCGGCTCCTTCCACAGGCCTTCGCCGCGTGCCTCCCACAGCTCGGCGGGATTGCCGTCCTGCAGCGCCTCGCGATACTTGGCTATGCCGTCGACGGTCGAATTCTGGGCGACCGCCGCGAACGCGACGACGGCGCCTGCCAGCCCGGCGAACAATCGCGGCGTCACGCTATCGTCGCCTCGTCGGTGCGCTTGTCACCGCGATTGTCGACCCACGCGATCGTGACCTTGTCGCCTTTCGCGCCGCCCTTGAACTTGAACGAGAGGAACGGGTTCTTCGCCACCGCCGGTCCCCACTGGGCGGCCAGAACGGTCGTGCCGCCGTGCGCGACGGTCACGTTCTGGATGAACCAGGCCGGTATCACTGCGCCTTGTGCATCCTTGCGCTGGCCGGTCTCCATCTCGTGGCTCATCAGCACCTTGATTTCGGTCGAATCGCCGACGAGCGTGGCACGGATTTTCATCGGGTCCGCCATCTTTAGCCTCCGCATCCGCCGAGCGTGACCTTGACGTCCTTGGCCGCGACGAAATACTTGCCGTCGGCCTTGACCAGCGCATAGATGTTCGAGCTCTGCCCCATTTTCACGCGCGTGGAAATCGACGGCTCGGTGCCCGGGGGAATGTCGAACACCGCCGCCAGCATGTTGGGGTTTTTTTCGATCAGCACGGCGATCGATTCGGTTTTGGGGATGTTGCTCGTGATGCCGACTGGGACAACGGCGCCGTTTTCGGCGATGTCCGGCGTCTGGAAGAAAATGATGTCCTTGCTCTGGACCGGCTCGCCGCCGCCCAGCGCCTTCATCGTATCGGCCATGCTCTTGGTGTCGAACGCCGCTTTGTTCCACGACTGCGCGCTTGCATCGCCCGGCTTGAGCCACCCGGCGGCAGCGATCAGTGCTAGGAGCGTCACGCCGCTGCCCGACTTCAATACCTGCCTTCGCCTGCGATTCATTCCTGCCCTCGTCAGCTGTCGCTTCGATGCGGGATTTTAGTCCATCCGTCGCAACTTTCCTCTCCGACTTCCGTTCGGCCAGGGAGGAAGCCGCGTCGGCATGCTGGCAATAGGGGGATTGGCTTCTCGCGCCCTGATGCGGCTGGAAGGCTCCGGAAAGTGTCTTCGAGGAGCGAGCGCGCCCGCTTCTGCTGGGCCTGATCCCGAGCGCACCAACACCACGCAGGCCGCGAAACGGCGGCCGGCTGGCTCGACAGGCTAATGTATCGTTGCCGACGACAGGAAACGCAGCAGCATGCCCGACTTCAGGCGATAGGTTCCTTCCCCGATATAGGCGGCACCGTCGAGCTCGCCGCGGGTGAACTCGAGCTCGGTATTGCCCAATCGCAGCTCCATCACGACGTCGTCGGGCACGGTCGACTCGTCCGGGACGCGAAGGTACTCGGTCGCGAATACGACCCCGTTGAGCTGCACGAAATCGGCTCCGTGCATCGCTTCGGCCAGTGTCATATCGGATGACCTCATTGTGATTGCGCCCCTATGTCCCGGACCCCGTTGGCGGGGTGTCCGATACTAAGATGCGGGCGCGCCGGAGAGGTTCAAGTCTCCGGCCGACAACGGGTCAGGCGGCAGTCTGGACGAGCTCGCGAACGAAGTTGGGCAGCGCCATCGAAGCGCGGTGGACATCGCCGTTGTAATATTGCAAATCGCGTATGCCTCGCTGCGAGATGCGCCGGTCGGCTTCGAGCGGGGTCAGGTAGGACGGATTCAGCGTCGCCGAGGCGCACGCCATCATCCATAAGCCGCCGTAGAGCGGAATCGATACCAGATAAGGCA
>JBDTNP010000340.1:0-2092 GCA_039933695.1 Betaproteobacteria bacterium
GCCGGCGAGGATGATTTTCAGCCGCCCGATCTTGTCCGACAAGGCGCCGAAGACGATAAAGAACGGCGTTCCGATCAACACCGAGGTCGCGATCAGGATGTAGGTCGTCGCACCGTCCAGCTTGAGGGTGACGATCAGAAAAAACAGCGCGTAGAACTGACCGGTGTACCAGACCACGCCCTGCCCTGCCGTCGCGCCGAGCAGGGCCAGCAGCACATACTTGTTGTTCGGGTATCTGAGGAAACTGTCGCGCAGCGGCGCCTTCGACCCCTTGCCCTCGGCCTTCATCCGCTGGAACACCGGCGATTCGTTCAACTTGAGCCGGATGTAGACCGAGAAGACGAGAAGGACCAACGAAACCAGGAACGGCAGCCGCCAACCCCAGTCCGAAAAATCAGCCGGCGACATCCAGCCGGTGAAGCGGCAGAGGTAGATGACGATCAGCGCCAGGAACAAGCCCAGCGTCGCGGTGGTCTGGATCCAGCTTGTGTCATAGCCGCGGTGATTCTGCGGCGCGTGCTCCGCGACGTAGGTTGCCGCGCCGCCGTACTCACCGCCCAGCGCCAGGCCCTGCAACAGCCGAAGCGACACGAGCAGGATCGGGGCCAGCCACCCGATCGTCTGGAACGTCGGCAGCAGGCCGACGGCGAACGTCGAGAAGCCCATGATGACGATCGTGACCAGGAACGTGTATTTGCGTCCGACCAGGTCGCCGATGCGTCCGAACACCAGTGCGCCAAACGGCCGGACCAGGAATCCCGCCGCATAGGCGGCGAAGGCCGAGAGCAGCGCCGCCGTCTCGTTCCCCTTGGGAAAGAACAACGCGGCGAAGAACGGCGCGAGGACCGCGTACAGGTAGAAGTCGTACCACTCGAAAACCGTGCCCAGCGACGAGGCGAATATGACTCGCCTTTCTTCGCTCTTTGAGGCGAGCTGTACGTGAGCAATCGGACGACTGGCTGTACTCATCGTTTCTTCCTCCTGAGGTAAAAGACTTGCCAAGGACGCTGGCGACCTGGCGGCGGATCCTAAGCCTCTCCGAGCCCTGGTACCTCCGACCACTAGCGGCCGCGCACGATCCTGCGAAGCTTAGGGAAACCCCCGGCGAAAGGCAAGCTATAACGGCGGCAACGCAGTTTGGGGCCTGCGGCGGCCCGGGCAGTGATCCGTGGATCGGGGGCCGGAGCGCCGAGCTTGTCGTCGGCCACAACGAAAGCCCCGGCCGGAGATGGTGCGAACGGAAGGTCGCCGATATCGGCCTAGCGGGCGGCGCACAGCGGCAATTCGAGCGCCTGCAACACGTCGCCCGTGCGCGCGTTCTCCGCGAGGACGACGACCGATACCGGTCCCGCATCCGCGGGCAAGGTCAGGCTCAATTTGCCCGAGCCCGCGCCCGACGAATCCAGCGCAACGGCATGACGCCATTGCCTGACCACGTGATCGTGACGCAATCGCTTGCCGGCATTTTCGCCAGCCTTGACGTCGCTCGCGAGTCCGCTCTGCACCAGCGCCAATGCAATGACGGCGTCGGCGCGTTCGCCGGCATCGGTCACCCGGGCGCTGACGTCGACATCCACGATGTTGCCGTCGCGCGGATGCGCGACCAGATCGAGCACGGCGCGTGCGGGGCGGGCGTTGATCGACGCAATCGCTCGGTCGAACGTCGCGGTCGTCTGCCATTTCGGAAAATCGCGGCCCTGCAGCAGGACCTGAGGCGTGTAGACGAATTCTCCGCCGGATCGCGCCGATTCTTCGCGCTGCCGTTGACTGAATCCGGCGCTGCCGAAACGGTCCTTCCAGCCGAGGCGGTCCCAGTAATCGACATGGAGCGCCAGCGCCACGGCGCGGTCGCCCAGCTTTTGCTTCGACAGCGACGACAGCCAGCGATCCGCGGGCGGGCAGCTATCGCAGCCTTCCGACGTATAGAGCTCAATCAGCGCCGTCGAGTGGTTCGGGCTGCGCGCCTGGCAATCGGCGTACGCCGTCGCGGGCAGGGCGGCCGGGACCAGCGCCGCGACGACCAGTGTGCGCCAAGTCAGATGCATGTTTGCCCTTTCGTCAGGTGTCGGACCCTTGGTCGACGCCGACACGC
>JBDTNP010000341.1:0-5020 GCA_039933695.1 Betaproteobacteria bacterium
CCGAACACCTGGCCCAGCCCGACAAGACCGCGATCGATCGCGCCGATCTCCGCGGCGTCGTGCATGCCTGCCGCGAGCTTCAACAGCGATCGCAGGCGTCGCACGCCGACTCGAAGCTGGTGCAGGAATTCGCCGTCGCGCCCGGCTCGCATCGCTTCCGCGTTGCCGCCGATCTGGCCGAGGCAATCGGTTGCGATCGCCGCGAGCGCCTGCGGCGCCGCGACGTCGGGCGCCAGCGCGACCTTGCCCGCGCGAATCGGCCGCGGCGGGCGCGACGTCGCCAGCGCATAGCCCTGATCGGCCTTGCTCGCATGCGCGAGCGTCAACGGAATGTCCGCGCATAGCGCGATGGCCAGGTCGTATAGCCGCCGGGCATCGCCGTCGACCAGCTCGATTTCGATTTCGCACAGCGGCAAGCGCTTGCGGCCGGCGCGGACGGCGCCTTGATCGAACGACAGCGTGGCGTGCGTTCCATCGTCGAACTTCAGCGCGAGCTCGGTGCGCTTGACTTCGGTGGTGAAAACCACGGCCAGCCGTCCGGACGCCTTGGCGAACAACTCGGCCCAGGGCGTCTCGGCCAGCTTGGCCGGCTCGAGGCCGGCGCGCGACAGCGGCCATTCGTATTCGGTGCGCCGATGCATGCCGGCAGCAGCGTCTCCGGCGCCCTTGACGGTCTGCAGCCAGCGGGCGCCGCGCCGCCGCAGCCGCAGCGCGATGCCGCGTTGATGCAACTCGTGGATCGGCGTGTCGTAATAGCGGCTGATGATTACAGTCGAGCGGGCGCGACCGGCGTTCGCCTCGGTCAGCGCGCGATGCCGCCGCACTGCGGTCCATGCTGCCGGGGTGGCGGAGAGCTTGAGTTCGACCTCGGTGGGCATCGATAGCGTGCGCGAAACTAGTGCGCGCGGTGGCTCGCGGCCAATGTTGCGCGTTTGACGTAGGTTTCTCGCGCCAGCGCCACGTCGTCCAGAAAATGCGACAGCTCGGAAAGCAGCAGCGCCTGTGGCCCGTCGACCAGCGCCTTCGCGGGGTCCGGGTGGAAGTCGACCAGCACCATGTTGGCGCCGGCGACGACGCCCTGAGCGACGACATGAAAAATATCGAGAATCCCGTCGGGCGCCATCGCGCGCGTTCCGACCGAGTGCGAGGGGTCGATGCACACCGGCATGCGGGTCAGCCGCTTGACCACCGGAACATGCGAGAAGTCGACGAAATTGCGATGCGGGTCGCCCATGTTGGTCTTCATGCCGCGCAAGCCGAACACGACCTTGCGGTTTCCCTCAGACGCCAGATATTCGGCGGCGTTCAGCGATTCGTCGAGGGTGATGCCGAAGCCGCGCTTGATCAGCACCGGAAATTCCTGCTGCTTGCCGACCAGCTTCAACAGCTCGAAATTCTGCGTGTTGCGCGTCCCGATCTGCAGCATGACGCCGGTCGGGTTGCCGGTCGCCTTGAGAGCGGCCCGGATTTCATCGACATGCGATTCGTGCGTCACCTCCATCGCAATCACGCGAATGCCGTACTTGCCGGCGAGCTCGAAGACGTACGGCAGGCACTTGGCGCCGAAACCCTGGAACGCATACGGGTTGGTCCGCGGCTTGTACGCGCCCATTCGCGTGCAGACCTGGCCATGCTGCTGCAAAGCTTTCATCATGGCGCCGGCGGACTCCGGCGAATCGACGGCGCACAGGCCGGCGAATATGTTCAGGCTGTCCTGGCCGAAGCGCACGCCGTTGTAGTCGAACGACGCGGGACGGTCGTCGCCTTGCTGGTGCCGGCCGAGTACGCGATAGGCTTCCGAGACGCGGACAACCTTTTGCACGCTCGGCAGAACCTGCATCTGCTCGACCGTCAGCGCCGCGGTGTTGCCGATCAGATAGATCTCGGTCAGCGTCACCTCGGCGCCGACCTCGCGATGGACGCGGTACTGGATGCCCGGAAGGCGGTCCAGCTGCCCCGCCAGCGTGCGGTAATCGGCGCTTTCGAGACTGGTGTTGGGTTCGAGGATCAGGATCATGGCGACGACCTAGGTAGCCTTTTTTCGTTGAAATTCATCCATTTGCCCATTTTAGCTGGAAAAAGGCGACGTGGATGCTGCGGTGCGGGAGAGAAATATGCCACAGGCCCGCGGGAGGGGTCGTCGAAATCGTTGCTTGGCGCGTTATGGATGCCGTAGACTGGCCGCGAAAGCAGCAGCTACCCCTTCCCAAAAGAACTGCTACTCCAGGAGAACCATCGAGATGAAAACACTGATCGCTCTGACGCTGGCCGGCCTTTTCGCCTGCGGTACGGCCTTCGCGGCGGACACGAAAATGACACCCCAGCAGGAGAAGATGAAGGCCTGCAATGCCGAGGCGACCGGCAAGACCGGCGACGAGCGCAAGGCCTTCATGAAGACCTGCCTTTCGGCCAAGCCCGCGAAAAAAGTAAGCAAGATGGCCATGTGCAACAAAAAAACCGCCGGCATGAAAGCCGAAGAGCGCGCCAAAGCGCAGAGCGAGTGCATGAAGGGCTAGATCTTTTTGCCAAACTCGGCCGGGTGACTCTCCTGTCCACCCGGCCGTACTGACAAGGCGGCGCCGGAGCAATCCGGTCGCCGCCTTGTTTTATCCTGCCCTCGACCGGTCGCATCAGCCATTCGTACGACGAACGCGGCGTCGACTCGGGCGTTAATGGAGGCGTGGCCGATACCGGTCCACGCATCTTTCCAACCCACGCTTCGAGGAGATCGCGATGAAATCACTTTACCTTGCCGCCTTGATCGGCCTGTTCGCCTGCCAGGCGGTTTATGCAGCCGACGCCGCCCCCGCAACCAAGGCCAAAACGCAGGCCGCCGGGAAGAATGCCGACCCCAATGCGGTATCCGGCCAGGCGGCGAAGCCGATCCTGATGTCGCAGCAGGACCGGATGCGCATGTGCAGCAAGCAGGCGACCGGCAAGAAAGGCGCGGAGCGCAAGACGTTCATGAAGTCCTGCCTGACCACGCGCAAATCCTAGAACGGTGCGGCGGCGGGAGCAGGGCGGAACCTGGGCGGAACCCGGGCCGTCTTGCCTGCCCGCCGATCGCCGGCGATTCCCCATCTTGCCGCCTCACGCTTTCTTGCGGACGAGCAGGCCCTTCAGATAGTCGCCTTCGGGAAAGTTGAGCGCGATCGGATGGTCGCCGCCCGGCGAAAATCGTCCGACGATCGCCGCATCCGCCGCGGCATCCAGCGCTGCGCCGGCGACGATTTTCTGGAACAGCTCGGCCGAAATGCCGCCGGAACAGGAGAACGTCGCAAGCAGACCGCCGGGGCGCAACAGCTTCAACGCCAGCAGGTTGATGTCCTTGTACGCGCGCGCAGCCTTTTCCACGTGCCGCGCCGTCGGAGCGAACTTCGGCGGGTCGAGCACGATCAGGTCGAAGGTCTTGGCGCTGTCGCGAAGCTTGCGCAATTCGGCGAACACGTCGGCGTCGCGCCACGCGCACCGCGTGTCGTCGAGTCCGTTCTGCGTGACGTTTTCCCGCGCCTGCGCCAGCGCATCGGCCGAGCTGTCGATCGCCAGCACCGACTGGGCGCCGCCGGCCAGCGCCGCGACGGCAAAGCCGCCTGTATAGCAAAAGCAGTCCAGCATGTCGCGGTCCTGCGCAAGCGCGCGGATGCGACGGCGGTTCTCGCGCTGGTCGAGAAAGAACCCGGTCTTCTGGCCGCCGACGACATCGACGCCGTAGGTGAGATCGTCCTCGAGGAAGCTCACGCGTTCCGGCAGGACGCCATAAGCCGCGCCGGTGCGCGGCGCCAGGCCTTCGAGGGTCCGTACCTCGGCGTCCGACCGCTCATAGACTGCAGTGCAGCCGGTAGCGTCGAGCAAGGCTGTCACGATGCTGTCGCGCCATGCTTCGGCTCCCGCGTTGTGCAGCTGCACGACGACGACTTCGCCGTAGCGGTCGGCGATCACGCCCGGCAGACCGTCGGATTCGGCATGCACGAGACGGCAGCCGGTGTGCGCGGCGTCGAGCATCGGCTTGCGTGCCGCGACGGCGGCGCGCACGCGGCCGGCGATGAAGGCATCGTCGATCGCCTCGCGCGCATCGAAGCTCCATACTCGGGCCCGTATCGCCGAGGAAGGACTCCAGGCGGCCGCGGCGAGGAATTGGCCGTCGGCAGCGTGTAGCGCGATGGTTTCGCCGCTGCCTGGCCCGCCGTCGACCGTCGCGATCGCGCCGGAAAATACCCAGGGATGCTTCAGCCGCAGCGACTTTTCTCGCCCGGCCTGCAGCGTCACGCGATGCACGCGCGCTTCCGGATCAGCCGGCGCTGACGCCGAACAGGTGGCCGACGGCGAAAGTCACTGCCGCCGCGAGCGCGCCCAGCAGTAGCATGCGAATGCCCGACGGCAGCGCGCCGCGGCCGGTGAACAGCGACAGCGTCGCGCCGACGGCGAGCAGCGCCAGCGCCGTCAGCAATCCGGTGATCGTCAGCGCGTGAGCGCGCGCGGCGAAGACGAACGGCAGTAGGGGAATCCCGGCGCCGACGGCAAACGAAAGGAACGACGACACCGCCGCCTGCCAGGGCGAGCCGAGCTCGTCTGGATTGAGGCCAAGTTCCTCGCGCGCCAGCGTATCGAGCGCGTGCTCGGGGTCGGCCACCAGCCTTTTCGCGAGTCTGCGCGCCTCGCCGGGCGCCAGGCCTTTCGCCTCATAGATCAGTGCCAGCTCCTGCGCCTCGGCCTCTGGATACTCGGCCAGCTCCTCGCGCTCGAGTCCGATCTGGTATTCGAACAACTCCCGTTGCGAGCGCACCGAAACGAATTCGCCCGCAGCCATCGCAAAGGCACCGGCCGTCAATCCCGCGACGCCGGTCAGCACGACCACGCCGGGATCGGAGTTCGCACCGGCGACGCCGAAAATCAGGCTCGCATTCGACACCAGGCCGTCGTTGATGCCGAACACCGCGGCGCGCAGATCGCCGCCGCCGCCCAGGCCGCGATGGCGGCGCTCGATGCTGCCGGCCACCGGCGTCACGTGTCCACCCGGTTC
>JBDTNP010000342.1:0-2328 GCA_039933695.1 Betaproteobacteria bacterium
CGGCGCCGGCGTCACCACCGTTCGCCGCGGCGATCACGTGATCCCGCTCTACATACCCGAGTGCCGCCAGTGCAAGGCCTGCCTGTCGCGCAAGACCAATCTCTGCACGGCGATACGCACGACGCAGGGCAAGGGCGTGATGCCCGACGGCAGCAGCCGATTCTCCCTCGGCGGCGAGCCGCTGCACCACTACATGGGATGCTCGACCTTTGCCAATTTCACCGTGCTGCCCGAGATCGCGGTGGCCAAAATCCGCGAGGACGCACCGTTCGAGAAGGTCTGCTACATCGGCTGCGGGGTCACCACCGGCATCGGCGCCGTCATCAACACCGCCAAGGTCGAACCAGGAGCGAACGTCGTCGTGTTCGGCCTGGGCGGCATCGGGCTCAATGTCGTTCAAGGGGCGCGGATCGCCGGCGCCAACATGATCGTCGGCGTCGACCTCAATCCGGCGCGAGAGACGCTTGCGCGCAAGCTCGGTCTGACCCATTTCATCGATCCGCGCGCGGTTGGCGGCGACCTGGTGCCGCACCTGGTCGAGTTGACCGGCGGCGGCGCCGATTACACGTTCGAATGCATCGGCAACGTCGACGTGATGCGTCAGGCGCTGGAATGCTGTCATCGCGGCTGGGGTGTCGCGGTCGTCATCGGTGTTGCCGGCGCCGGCCAGGAGATTCGCACGCGTCCATTCCAGCTGATTACCGGCAGAACCTGGAAAGGCACGGCGTTCGGCGGCGCGCGCGGCCGCACCGACTTGCCGAGGATCGTCGACTGGTACATGGACGGCCGGGTAAACATCGACGATCTGATCACCCATGTTCTGCCGCTCGAGCGGATCAACGAGGGATTCGACCTGATGCACGCCGGCGAGTCGATTCGCGCTGTCGTGCGGTATTGATGGCGACCAACTTCGCGCTGTGGGCGCTGGTCGCCGGCGTGCTGCTGATCGCGATGGCGTTCATCGGCACGTGGGTCGAGCGCATGCCGCTCAGTCCGGCGATGCTCTACCTCGGCGCGGGGTTCGCGCTTGGCCCCAGCGGCCTCGGCATGCTGTTGCCCGATCCGAAGGCCTACTCGCCGCTGCTCGAACGGCTGGCCGAGACCGCGGTTTTGATTTCAGTCTTCGTTACGGCGCTGCGCATCAGCGTGCCGCTCAAGGACAGACGATGGCGACTGCCGATCAGCCTTGCGACCGTCGCGATGATCGCGACCATCGGACTGGTTGCCGCCGTCGGCGTCGCGTGGCTGGCGCTTCCGCTGGGCGCGGCGATATTGCTGGGCGCGATCCTGGCACCGACCGATCCGGTGCTCGCGTCGGACGTGCAACTGGACGATCCCCGCGACCGCGATCTGTTGCGCTTCAGCTTGAGCGGCGAGGCGGGACTGAACGACGGAGCGGCGCTGCCGCTGGTCCTGCTCGGCATGGGCTTGCTTGGCCTGCACGAGATTGGCGCCGTGGGCGGCCAATGGCTGCTGGTCGACCTGCTGTGGGGCGTTGGCGGGGGGCTGGGAATCGGCTGGCTGCTCGGTGCCTGGGTCAGCACGCTTATCCTGCATTTGCGCACGCGGCACGGACACGCGATCGGCCTGAACGAATTTCTCGCGCTGGGTCTGATCGCCCTCGTCTACGGCATCGCCTTGCTGGCGCATGCGTCCGGATTCCTCGCAGTCTTTGCCGCGGGCCTCGCGCTGCCGCGAATGAGACCGGCGCGCGAGTCCCGCTCGCGGCCGCGCTTGCCGGTCGCGATGACGCCGGGCGCCGGCGCCGAGATCGAAATCGGCGAGGCAGCCGCAGCGGCGAACGCGACGCACCCGGTCAAAGCTCCCGCGCACATGGCGCAGGCGGTGCTGAGCTTCGACGAGCAGCTGGAACGCTTCGCCGAAATCGCGATGGTGCTGGCCGTCGGCGCGATGTTCTCGTATGCGGTGATTCCGCCAAGCGCGGTGTGGTTCGTGCCGCTGCTGCTCCTGGTGATCCGTCCGATCAGCATACTGATCGCCGGCGCGCCGGCGATGTCTTCCCGCGCGCAGCTGCCGCTGATCGCGTGGTTCGGCATACGCGGCATCGGCTCGGTCTACTACCTGCTATATGCGGTAAATCGGGGTCTGCCCGACGCGGTCGCTCCGACGGTCGTCGGTCTGACTCTGGTCACTGTCGTCACGTCGATCGTCGTACACGGCATATCAATTCCGCCGTTGATGAGCCGCTATCGTCGCCGCAAGGGCCGCGCGCGTGGCGAGCCAGGACGCGACGACCGACATCGCCGGCGCAAGCGCGCCGCGCCATAGACGCCCGCTCGTCGGGCACGCCAAGCGGGCGCCGGCTTT
>JBDTNP010000343.1:0-11683 GCA_039933695.1 Betaproteobacteria bacterium
AACCGCACGATGGCCGGCTGAGGCGCTTCCGCGCGCCATCGCCACTCCCGTACCGCTTCCTGACGTGATCACTCTTTTGTTTCGCGTGCAATGCCCAGCCGACCGGCTGCTAGCTTACCCCGTTCGCGGACGCGGCAGCGACCGACCCGGCGGCACGCCGCGCCGGGAGCTACGATCCCGGCACGGGATTTGCGAGGTAGAGGTGCAGATGGGTGGCAGGCACCGAAGCCCCGACAACGTACGTTTGGGCCAGTGACGCACTGCGTCGCAATGGAGCGTATTTGGGTGCAGGACGGCCCTGGCCACGAGTCACGGCTGGAACACGGTTGATTGGATCAGGAGAAGCTCGATGCGGAATTCGCTCTACAGGCGGCACGCGCAGTCGCTCGACCGGTGGGGAGGCGGCGGCAACGGCAGGACCGCGATGGCGCGCGTCCTAGGCACGATGGGCTCGCTCAAGTCGGCCCGTGACCGCGCGCTCCCGGCCCGGCCGCGCGAGCTCACCGGCGTCACCGTCCAAACAAAGCGGCTCGAAGCCGAAGCTCCGAGCCGCCTTCGTTACTTGCGCCGCGACCGCGGGCGCATGAGCTGCGTCAACGCAGACTTGTCTTGGCGCCGCCGGCCGCGCGGCTGATTGCATCGCCCAGCTGGTCGGCGTTCGGATTGTGCGCCTTCGCCGTCATCAGAATATCTCGGCGTGACGCTGCGTCCGTAATACGCCTGGTTCCAGTTGTCGGCCACGCTGACCACGGTACCGTTCAGGTTCAGACCGCCGTAGACACCCTTCGACCGGCTGAATGCGATCAAGTCAGCAGTGATGTCGGCATTCGCGCCCGCGCCGATCGGCCCGATTGCCCGGTCGCTAATGGAAGCGGTATCGGTCAGCCGCTGATTTGTCTGTAGGACCGGCGGCGACAGCGCGCTGGGCAGCGCCAATGCCGCTAATGCGGGTCAACGCGGGTCGGGCAAGCCGATGTCGGCGACGACCGGAATGTGATCGGACGCCGCGCGCGAAGTCGGAGTCATGTGCACCCACAGCCGCTGCAGCAGCGCGCGCGGCTCGACCCAGATGCGATCGAGCGCCAACAGCGGCGCGTGCGCGGGAAAGGTTCGCGGCGAAGGTGTGGCCTCGAAATGCGCATGCAGCCACCGCAGCGGTCGGCCCCAGAGAAACCATTCGTTCAGATCTCCCATCAGCAAGGTCGGATGCGGCGTCTCGGCCTCGAGCGCCTTGAGGAGACTCCGCACCTGCGCGCGCCGCTCGGCGGGGCGCAAGCCGAGATGGGTCGCCAGCACGCGCAACAGCGTCCCTTCGCAATCGACGACCGCATCGATTGCGCTGCGCGCCTCCCGGCGCTGATAGGTCAGATCGAGGTGCGTGCATTCCACGATCGGATGCCGCGACAGCAGGCAATTGCCGTGCGCACCTGCGGCGCGTCGGCGCGCGGGCCCCGCGACCGCGTGGAAGCCGGTGCCGTCGCGCAGTCGCTCCAGCGTGTCGACGCCGTCATGGCTCGCGCCGACTTCCTGCAGCGCGATGATATCCGCGTCGATTTCGGCGAGCACGGTGACGATACGCTCGGGGGCGAATTTCCCGTCGCCGCCGACCGCGTCGTGAATGTTATAAGTCGCGACGGTGATGGTCGACGACGCCATAGCGGCCCGATCAGTCGGCGCGGGCCGCGGCCTGCTGGCGCGCGTCGGCGTCGTCGCCGCGCTTGAGGCGGGCGCGAACCGCCAGCGTGCCGGCGATCGCGACGCCGGCGACCAGCGCCAGCAGCGCGAACGTGACCGGTCCCGGCTGTCGCACCGCCGCAACGATGCGGTCGACGAAAAAGCTGATCAGGATCGTCCCCGGCGCGAGGCCCAGTATCGTGCCGATCAGAAAATCGCGGAAGCCCAGGTGCGACGCGCCGGCGACCAGGTTGATGATCGAAAAGGGCGCGATCGGCACGATGCGCACGAACAGCATCGCCAGCAGACCACGCTCGGCGATGCGCCGTGAGAGATCGTTGATCCGCCGGCCGGCGACCCGCCGCACTGCGTCGCGCCCGACCTCGCGGCCGATGGCATAGACGAATACCGCGCTGAGCGTCGCGCCCAGCAGCGAATACAGCATGCCCAGCCACGGGCCGAACACGATGCCGGTCGCGGCGATCAGCATCGTCACCGGCATCACTACCAATCCGCCGAGGACAAAGCCGCCGATGACGATCAGCGGCGCGAACGGGCTTGCTTCGAACCGGTCGCTCAGGTGCACCAGCGACTCGATGTTGATCCATTCGCGCAACGGCGTGTAGCGCCATGCCAGCGCCAGCGCGGCGAGCGCGAACAGGATAGCCGCGATCGCCACGATGCGCCCGGACGCGGGCTTGCGTTCGCTGCGGGCGACGACGTCGGACAGCAGACTGTCGACGTCGACCGGCTCCGCGGGGTCGATCATCGGCTGATCGGCGAGCACGGAGCTCCACTCGTCCTCGGCGGTGACGCCGAGCGGACGCAGCGACCGGCCGTCGTCGCGCAGCGCTTCGATCCCGCCGATCAGCGACCGCTCCTTTTCAATCGCGGCCGCGACCGACGCCGGGTCCCGATTCAGGTGCTCGCCGAGCAGGCGGGATCTGAGCTCTCCGATCGCCGCGCGCACCCGTGGCTCGCCGTTCGCCTCGATCGCGAGGTTGCATTCGGTGTCGAGGCTCATCGACCGCGCGCTGAGGTTCGCCGAGCCGACCGAGAGTAAGTCGTCGTCGATGACCAGCACCTTGCTGTGCACGTTGAGGCAACGCGCCGGCGGGGGCGCATCGTCGCCGAGCCACGGGCAATAAAGCCGGTAGCGCCCGCGCGAGTCGGCTTCGACCAGCCGCCGGTGGATGCGAGAGCGCAGCACGCCCATCGTCGAGACCTCGAGCCAGCCGCTTTGCGTCATCGGCGAAACGATGACGACCTCCGGCCCGTCCGGCTCGCCCAGACGCGACTCCAATGCGTCGGCGATCAGCCGCGACGTGAAATACTGATTTTCGGCAAAGATCGATGTCTTCGCGGCGGCGATCGCATCCAGATGCAGCTGACGGGCTTCGGTGATCGCCGGCGCGCCGTCGAACGCGGGCTCGGTGCGCACGATCGCGACTTCGACATCGGTCAACGCGATATCGGCGCAGGCCGGCCAGACGGCGGGAGCGGGTGGGGCTTCGGGCGGCCGCACGATCCGTCCGGTCGCACGACGCCAGCGCTCGCGCGCCAGATCCCCCAGCGCCCGCGCGGCCTCGTCGTCGACCAGCGCGCCGACATCGTGGAACGGCGAGTAGCTGCTACCGTCGGGGTTGTGGCGCGCAGGATCGGTGGGCAGATGGCGCGGCGTGTCCCAGCGGTTGAATGTCAGGTCGAAGCCGCTGACGAACGCGAGCGCACCGTCGACGACGACGAGCTTCTGATGGTGAGAGGCGCCGGTCGGATGATGGCTGTCGAGCTCAAAATGCAAACGGCTTCGCGTCAGCCAACCGAACTTGAGCCGTCCCAGCCACTCGCGCTCGAGCGCGAACAGCAGGGCGAAGTCCCAGCTCAACACGTGGATATGAAGCTGCGGGCGCGTCGTGAGCAGCGCGTTGAGAAACTCGCGCAGCGGTTCCGGAAAGCCGTCGCGCGCGCCGCCGGGAACCAGCCACATGCGGCTGTCGATGTCCCAGCCGAGAATGAATACTTCGCGCTGCGCGCCGGCAAGCGCGGCACGCACCGCACTGAAATACTCGCTTCCATCGACCAGGAACCCGACGCGCGCCGCGTGCGCGATGCGCCAGCAATTGCGTCCGGGCACCAGCAGGCCGCGTGGATGACCGCGCATCCCCGGCGCTACCTCTGGGGCGCCGGTTTCGAATGGCGACATCGTTGCCGGCGCGTCGTTCACGCGGTGGGCCTCCGCCATCGCTTGCGAGGACTGCGGCAAGGCACGCCGACGAAGTGCGTCGGGGCGCGGCGCGCGCCGGACCCAGCGGCGTGGCGACAGGATCGCCGGCGGCAGCCGGCGTCAATGCAGTCTGGGGACACGGTCGTTCCTCCGTTACGCCGCTGCACGTTGCTGCGGACGGTCACGACTTTCGACTGCAAGCAAGGAGGGTGCCGCCGTAAAAGTCATTGTTTATCAAGCGCCAGCCGGGATCGTCGGCCGACTGCTCATGCAAGAACTGCTCGCCCGCGTAAGAATTGCCGGCGCCCGGCCCAGGGCCGATCCCCTTAGTTGCGCCTGTGGCGGCGGCAGGTATTATGACCTCCCGGCGAGCCAGACCGACAAAGCAAAGGTCCGAGGAGGAGCTAGCGCAATGCAGTCCACGGAAGACTCGACGTTTCCCCGGTTGCTGTTGGAGCACGCACGCGCGCGCGGCGATCGTCCGGCGACGCGGGAAAAGGACCTGGGCATCTGGCAGACATGGACGTGGAGCCAGGTCGCAGCCGACGTGCGCGCGCTCGCCTGCGGTCTTGCCGCGCAGGGCTTCCGCCGCGGCATGCACCTCGCGATCATCGGCGATAATCGGCCGCGGCTTTACTGGGCGATGGCTGCCGCGCAAGCCCTCGGGGGGATTCCGGTCCCGATGTACCAGGACGCGCCGGCCGTGGAATTCGTCTATGTGCTCAACGACGCCGAAATCGGCTACGCGCTGGCCGAGGATCAGGAGCAGGTCGACAAGGTGCTCGAGGCGAAGCCGCAGGTTCCGACCCTGCAGCACGTCTACTACGACGACCCCAGGGGCTTGCGCAATTACGAGAACGTGTCGAGCCTCGATCGCCTGCTCGATATCGGGCGCGAATTCGACCGCGCGAACCCCGGATTTTTCGAGGCCGAAGTGGCAAAGGGCCGGCCCGACGACGTGTCGATCATGCTTTACACGTCGGGGACGACCGGCAAGCCCAAGGGCGTGTGCCAGACGCACGCGGCTTTCATCGTCGCGGCGCAAGGCGGCTGCGGCTTCGACAAGCTCTGCTCCGACGACAGCATCCTCGCCTACCTGCCGATGGCGTGGGTCGGCGACCACCTTTTTTCCTACGCGCAGTGGCTGGTCGCGGGCTTCACGATCAACTGTCCGGAATCGGGCGACACCGTGATGACCGATCTGCGCGAGATAGGACCGAGCTACTACTTCGCGCCGCCGCGGATCTTCGAGAACCTCTTGACGCAGGTGATGATCCGCATGGAGGACGCGAGCGCAGCCAAGCGCTGGCTGTTCCGCTATTTCACCGCAGTCGCGCGCCGCTGCGGCCCCGAGATCCTCGACGGCAGGCCGGTCGGCACGCTCGATCGCGTCCGCTACGCGATCGGAAACCTGGTCGTGTACGGTCCGTTGCGCAACGTCCTCGGCATGAGCCGCATCCGAGTTGCCTACACCGCGGGCGCGGCGATCGGCCCCGACCTGTTCCGCTTCTATCGCTCGATCGGAATCAATCTGAAGCAGCTCTACGGTTCGACCGAGACCTGCGCCTACGTCTGCCTGCAGCCCGACGGCGGCGTCAGGTTCGACACCGTCGGGCAGGCAGCTCCCGGTGTCGAGATCAGAATCGCCGACAACGGCGAAGTGCTGGTGCGCGGGCCGATGCTGCTGAAGGAGTATTACAAGCGGCCGGATGCGACGCTCGAATCGATCGATCCCGACGGCTATTTTCGTACCGGGGACGCCGGCTTTTTCGACGCCGCCGGCCAGCTGAAGATCATCGACCGCGCCAAAGACGTGGGAAAGCTCGCGACCGGCACGATGTTCGCGCCGAATTACATCGAGAACAAGCTCAAGTTCTTTCCGCACATCAAGGAGGCGGTCGCTTTCGGCAACCAGCGCGACAAGGTGTGCGCGTTCATCAACATCGACATGGGGTCGGTGGGCAACTGGGCCGAGCGGCGCGGCATCCCGTATTCCGGCTATACCGACCTCGCCACCAAGGCGGAAGTCCAGACCCTGATCCGCGAGTGCGTCGAGCAGGTCAACGCCGAGCTGGCGCAGGAAGGCTCGCTCGCGGATTCGCAGGTGCAGCGGTTCCTGATATTGCACAAGGAGCTCGACCCCGACGACGACGAGATGACCCGCACGCGCAAGGTTCGTCGCGGCTTTGTCGCCGAAAAGTACGCCGCGCTGATCGAGGCGCTCTATTCCGGCCGGACCGTGCAGCACGTCGAGACCCAGGTGAAGTTCGAGGACGGGCGCACCGGCATCGTCGCCGCCGATCTCGCGATCGCCGAGGCCAAGACGTTTGCCGCGAGCGGGGCCAAGGCGGCGGCTTGAGCGACAGCAGCGCATGACGGCGGTCCGCGCGATCGGCGATTCGGTCCTGCGTCTCGACGGCGTGTCGCTGGCTTTCGGAGGCGTCAAGGCGCTGAACGACATCTCGCTGGACGTGCGCGAGCACGAGATCCGGGCGATCATCGGCCCGAACGGCGCGGGGAAGAGCTCGCTGCTCAACGTCATCAACGGGGTCTACCATCCGCAGCACGGGACGATCACCTTTCGCGGCAAGCCGCGGCACGACATGGACACGCACGAGACCGCGGCGCTCGGCATCGCGCGCACGTTCCAGAACATCGCGCTATTTCGCGGCATGAGCGTGCTCGACAACATCATGACCGGCCGGAATCTTAAGATGAAGGCAACCGTCCTGGAGCAGGCGATCTGGTTCGGGCGCGCGAGGCGAGAGGAGCTCGAGAACCGGGCCAAGGTCGAGGAGGTCATCGACTTCCTCGAAATCCAGCACATCAGAAAGACGCCGGTCGGCAGGCTCCCCTATGGGCTGCAGAAGCGGGTCGAGCTCGCGCGCGCTCTCGCAGCGGAACCTTCGCTTCTGCTGCTCGACGAGCCGATGGCCGGCATGAACGTCGAGGAAAAGCAGGACATGTGCCGCTTCGTGCTCGACGTCAACGAGCAATACGGCACGACGGTCGTCCTGATCGAGCACGACATGGGCGTGGTGATGGACATTTCCGACCGGGTCGTCGTGCTGGACTACGGCCGCAAGATCGGCGACGGCACCCCGGACGAAGTGCGCAACAGCAAGACGGTGATCGACGCCTATCTCGGCGTGCCTCATTGACTGGCGACAGGCGATGCAATTTTTCTTCGAAGTGCTGATCGGCGGCCTGCTTTCCGGCGTCATGTACTCGCTGGTCGCGCTGGGCTTCGTTCTGATCTACAAGGCGTCCGGCGTTTTCAATTTCGCGCAGGGCTCGCTGGTCTTTTTCGCGGCACTGACCTTCGTCGGACTGATGGAGCACGGCTTGCCGTTCGGCCTCGCGCTGCTGGCGACGCTGCTGGCGATGATCGTGCTCGGCCTCCTGATCGAAAAATTCGTCCTGCGGCCGTTGGTCAACCAGCCGCAGATCTCGCTGTTCATGGCGACTATAGGCTTGAGCTTCCTGATCGAGGGCCTGGCGCAACTGCTGTGGGGAGCGAATGTGCGCGGCCTCGATATCGGCATCCAGGACGAGCCGCTGGCGTGGATCGCCGACCCGACGGGCATCAACGTATCGAAGTTCGATCTGGCGGCCGCCGGCATCGCCGCGGTCCTAGTCACGATGCTGGCGCTTTTCTTCAGCCGCACCCGCATCGGCCGCGCATTGCGCGCCGTCGCCGACGACCACCAGGCGGCGCTGGCGGTGGGCATCCCGTTGCAGCAGATCTGGGCGATCGTGTGGGCGGTCGCCGGATTCGTTGCGCTGGTCGCCGGCCTCTTGTGGGGCGCGCGCAACGGCGTCCAGTTCGCGCTGACCTTCGTTGCGCTGAAGGCGCTTCCGGTGCTGATCCTCGGCGGCTTCGATTCGGTCCCGGGCGCGATCGTCGGCGGGCTGATCATCGGGTCGACGGAAAAGCTTGCCGAAGTCTACCTTGGCCCCTATGTCGGCGGCGGCATCGAGGGCTGGTTCCCGTATGTCCTCGCGTTGATCTTCCTTCTGGTGCGCCCCGAAGGCCTGTTCGGCGAAAAGATCATTCGCCGGATCTGACGACTCTCCCCATGCTCTATCGCGAAGCCGGACAGTTCAAGAGCACCTATGCCGCCGACTCGGCAATCCTGCCGATCCGTCAGGATCGCATCGGTCTCGCGCTTATCCTCATCGTCGCCTTCGTTGTCGTTCCGCTGACCGCGTCGCCGTACCTGTTCTCGGCCCTGCTGATTCCCTGCCTGATCCTCGCGCTGGCAGCGCTCGGGCTGAACCTGCTGACCGGCTACGCCGGACAGCTGTCGCTGGGCACGGCGGCGTTCATGGCCGTCGGGGCCTTCATGTCGTACAATTTCATCCTGCGCGTACCGGGCATTCCGTTGCTGCTGGCGTTCGCGGGTGGAGGCATCATGGCAGCGGCTGTGGGCATCGTGTTCGGTCTGCCCAGCCTGCGCATACGCGGCTTCTATCTGGCGGTCGCCACACTCGCCGCGCAGTTCTTCATTCTCTGGTGCCTGACAAAGGTGGGCTGGTTCACCAACTACAATCCGTCGGGCGTGATTACCGCGCAGCCGATGGTCATTCTCGGTTACGCATTCGATACGCCCCAGGAAAAATACCTGCTCGTGCTGTCGATCGTGACGGTGATGGCGCTCGCCGCGAAGAACATGGTCCGTGGCAATATCGGAAGACAATGGATGGCCATCCGCGACATGGACGTGGCCGCCGAGGTGATCGGTATCCGGCCGATGCGCGCCAAGCTGCTGGCCTTCGCCGTCAGCTCGTTCTATTGCGGCGTGGCCGGCGCGCTGTTCGCGTATGCGTATCTCGGCACCGTCGAGCCGGAAGCCTACAACCTCGATCTGTCGTTTCGCATCCTGTTCATGATCATCATCGGCGGGGTCGGAACCGTGCTCGGCGCGTTTCTCGGCAGTGCATTTATCGTCGTGCTGCCGATCGCGCTCAGTGTCGGCGTCGCGTTTCTCAACGACACGCTGCATCTCAACATTCCCAGCAGCGTCGGTTCGAACCTCGAGCTGATGGCATTCGGCGGACTGATCATTTTCTTTCTGATCGTCGAGCCGCACGGGTTAGCGCGCATCTGGCAGATCACCAAGGAAAAGCTGAGACTCTGGCCGTTCCCGTACTGAGTTCAAAGTTGGTAGCTTCGGACGACGAGCGCGTCGCCGATCATAGGAGGAAGTCATGAAGTGGTTCCTGCAAGCGTTGATAGGCGTGTTGTTGGCGGGCGTCGCAAGCGTCGCGACTGCCCAGAACGAGCAGTACATCCCGATCCTCTCGTACCGCATCGGGCCGTACGCCGCTGGCGGGTCGGGCTATTTCGGCGGGGCGATCGACTATTTCACCCTGGTCAACCTGAACGGCGGCATCAATGGCGTGAAGATAGTGTGGGAGGAATGCGAGACCGAATACAACGCCGCTCGGGGCGTCGAGTGCTATGAGCGGTTGAAAACGCGGCATGGCGGCGCCAGCACGGTCGAGCCCTTGTCGACCGGCATCGCGTACGGATTGTTCGAGCGCGTCGCCCAGGACAAGATTCCGATGACGACCAACGGCTACGGACTGGCTATTTCCGCCAACGGCCGCGTGTTCCCGTGGGTGTTTCCGCTGGGCACGACCTACTGGGACCAGGCCGCGGCGATGATCGCGTATCTTGCCCAGAAGGTCGGCGGCGAAGCCAATCTCAAAGGCAAGAAGATCGCGCTCCTGTATCACGATTCAGCCTACGGCAAGGAGCCGATCCCGGTGTTCGATGCGCTCTCGGCGCGCGATGGGTTCGAGCTGACCAAGATCCCGCTGACGCCGCCGGCGACGACGCAGGAGTCGCAATGGCTCCAGGTGCGGCAGCTCAAGCCCGACTACGTGATCCTGTGGGGGTTCGGCGTGATGAATCCGGTTGCGCTCAAAACCGCGGCCAAGCTGGGCTTCCCGCGGGACCGCATCCTTGGTGTGTGGTGGGCCGCTTCGGAGGAAGACGTCATTCCTGCGGGCGCTGCGGCCAAGGGCTACGTCACCGCGGCGTTTTCGGCGCACGGCACCAATTTCCCGGTCATGCAGGAGATCGTCAAGAAGGTGTACGGTGCGGGCAAGGGTAACCTCGAGGACAAGACGCGCGTCGGCGCGATCTATCACACCCGTGGCATCAGCTACGCGATCATGATCGTCGAGGCGATCCGCCAGGCGCAGAACCATTTCGGCAAGGGCAAGGTGATGTCGCCGGAGCAGGTGCGCTGGGGGCTCGAGCATCTCGACCTGAGCGAGGCGCGGTTGAAGGAGCTCGGTGCTTCCGGCCTGTTCCCGCCGGTCAAGACCAGCTGCGCCGACCACGAAGGCTCGGGGATGGTCAAGTTCGAGCAATGGGACGGCAGCACGTTCAAGGCGCTGACGCCGTTCATGGCCGGAGACCGCGCGCTGGTCCACAAGATGGTCGAGCAGGGCGCCGATAAGTACGCGGCGGAAAAGAAGATCACGCCACGCGATTGCAGCAAGGAAGGCTGATCTCACGGTGGTTCAGGTGGCCTCGATGCCGACACAGGTCGAGCCGGCGGCGCCGATCGCGCTTTCGGTCAACAACATCGAGGTCATCTACGACCACGTCATACTGGTTCTGCGCGGCGTTTCGCTGCAGGTGCCGAAAGGGCGCATCGTCGCCCTGCTGGGCGCAAACGGCGCCGGAAAGACGACGACCCTCAAGGCGATATCGAATCTCCTCTCGACCGAGCGCGGCGACGTCACCAAGGGGACGATTGAATTCGAAGGCGAGCGCGTCGACAAGCTGACACCGAACGAGCTGGTTCGCCGGGGCGTCTGCCAGGTGATGGAAGGACGGCACTGCTTTGCCCACCTGACGGTCGAAGAGAATCTGCTGACCGGAGCGTTCACGCGCAAGGCTTCGCGCGGCGAGATCCGGGCCTCGCTGGAAAAGGTCTATCACTATTTCCCGCGCCTCAAGCAGCGAAGGGAAAGCATGGCCGGGTACACGTCCGGCGGCGAGCAGCAGATGACGGCGGTCGGCCGCGCGCTGATGGCGAGCCCGTCGATGATCCTGCTCGATGAGCCGTCGATGGGGCTCGCGCCGCAGATCGTCGAGGAAATCTTCGATATCGTCGGGAACCTGAACAAGCGGGAGAACGTAAGTTTCCTGCTTGCCGAACAGAACACCAACGTCGCGCTGCGCTTTGCCGACTACGGGTACATCCTCGAGACCGGCCGCGTGGTGATGGAGGGCGTCGCACGGGAGCTTGCCCAGAACGAGGACGTCAAGGAGTTCTACCTCGGCCTCTCCACGGCGGGACGAAAAAGCTTCCGCGACGTCAAGCACTATCGCCGCCGCAAGCGCTGGCTGGCGTGAACGGACCCTACTTCGACACGCTCGAGACGCGCGATCCGGAACTCCGAGAGCGGGCGCAGCTGGCGGCGGTGCGCGAGCAGATCGTCTATGCCCGGGCCCACGCCCCGTGGTTCGCCCGCACGCTCGCCGGAATCGATCCGGCGGACATCGATTCGCGCGCCGCGCTGGGCAGGCTTCCGGTGGTGAGGAAATCCGAGTTGCTGGAGCTGCAGAAAGCCGATCGGCCGTTCGGCGGCTTTGCTGCCGCCGGGTGGGGGCGAGCAGGCTGCCGCGCGCGGCAGGTCTTCGCTTCGCCCGGCCCGATCTACGAGCCCGAAGGCGATCGCGCCGACTATTGGCGGCTCGCCCGCGCGCTTCACGCCGCGGGCTTTCGTCCCGGCGACCTGGTGCACAACTGTTTTTCGTAC
>JBDTNP010000344.1:0-5386 GCA_039933695.1 Betaproteobacteria bacterium
GCCTTCTTCATGTGGCCGGCGGCATGCGCCGCGAGCTCGGCCTCGATCAGCTGGCGCGCGCGGATGGTTTCGAGCGGCCCCTCGCCGCTGACCCGCTTGACCTGCTTCGGGTCGTGCGGCCGCACGTAGATGCCCGAGCCCATGCGCACCTCGACCAGGCCCTCGACCTCCAGCGCAATCAGCGCCTCGCGCACCGAAGGCCGCGACACGCCGAGCTGCCGCGCGAGATCGCGCTCGGGCGGCAGCCGCTGCCCGGCCGTGTACTCGCCCGACCGGACAAGCGAGCGGATCTGGTCGGCGATCTGCCGATACAGTCGGCGGGGCTCGATACTCTGGATGGGCATGGTCGAAAGCCGCGCCGTGTTCGCCGGCGCGATTGCCGAGGGGTTGCTTCAAGACATCGTAGCTAAGCAAAATACACCGATTTGGTCAAGTGGTCTTACCAATTTTGCCGCCCGCTTGTTAAAATGTCGGTATACACGATGAAAGGCATCGCTTGAGCGACCGACTCGCGGGCAAACTGGCGCTGATCACCGCGGCTGGACAGGGCATCGGCCGCGCCGCTGCGCTGGCGATGGCGAAGGAAGGTGCGTCCGTCTGGGCGACCGATGTCAAGCCGGAATTGCTCGAGCAGTACCGCGGCGTCGCCAACGTGAGCACGCGGGTGCTCGACGTCCTCGACGACGCCGCCGTGCGCCAGGCGATCGATGCGCTGCCGCCGCTCGATGTGCTGTTCAATTGCGCCGGCTACGTGCATCACGGCACGGTGCTCGACTGCACGGCGAAGGACTGGGCGTTCAGTTTCGACCTAAACGTGCGCGCGATGTACATCTCGATCCAGTGTGCGCTGCCGAAGATGCTCGAGCATTGCGCCAGGACCGGGAGAAGCGCCAGCATCATCAACATGGCCTCGGTCGCAGGCTCGCTCAAAGGGATTCCGAATCGGTTCGCCTACGGCGCTAGCAAGGCCGCCGTCGTCGGGCTGACCAAGTCGGTCGCGGCCGATTTCGTCGCCAGGGGGATACGCTGCAACGCGATCGCGCCGGGCACCGTGGACACACCGTCGCTGCACGAGCGCATCAAAGCCTTTCCCGATCCGGTCGAAGCGCGCAGGAACTTCATCGCGCGCCAGCCGATGGGCAGGCTCGCCACACCCGAGGAGATTGCGCCCGTCGTCGTGTTCCTGGCGTCGGACGAATCGGCGTTCGCGACCGGGGCCGTCTACTCGGTGGACGGCGGCATGACGATTTGAAATAGAATTCCAACCTCCGCACATGCCTCGACCAGCTCGGCGCGCGCGGCGCATCAACCCCATCCGCGCTCGAGTGTCGAGAGACGGATTTCGATGAAAGCCCGAACATGAAACTCGTACGCTATGGCGCGGCAGGCAAGGAAAAGCCTGGACTGATCGATGCTGACGGCAAGCTGCGCGACCTGTCGCGCAAGGTCCGCGACATCGACGGAACGACGCTCGCCCCGGCGAAGCTCAAGGAACTGGCGAGGCTTGAGCCGCGGCGCCTTCCGCTGGTCAAGGGCAAGCCACGCCTGGGCCCTTGCGTCGCGACGCCGGCGAAGTTCGTCGCCATCGGCCTCAACTACATCGATCACGCCAAGGAAACCGGCTCGCCGATTCCCGAGCATCCGATCGTCTTCTTCAAATCGCAAACCTGCATCGTCGGCCCGAACGACAACGTGATGCTGCCGCAGGATTCGGCCAGCACCGACTGGGAGGTCGAGCTCGGCGTCGTAATCTCGCGCACCGCGCGGCATGTCGCCGAGAAGGACGCGTTGAAATACGTTGCCGGCTACTGCATCGTCAACGACGTATCCGAGCGCGAGTTCCAGATGAAACGCAGCGGCTCGCAGTGGAGCAAGGGCAAGGGCTGCGACACCTTCGGCCCGATCGGTCCGTATCTGGTAACGACCGACGAGATCAGGAACCCGCAGAATCTCGACATGTGGCTCGACGTCAATGGCGTGCGGCGCCAGACCGGCAACACCCGGACGATGATTTTCGGCATCGCCGCGCTGGTCGCCGACGTCTCGCGCTACATGACGCTGCTGCCTGGCGATCTGATTACCACCGGCACCCCGCCGGGCGTAGGCCTGGGCATGAAGCCGACGCCGCAATACCTGAAGGCCGGCGACGTCGTGACCCTGAGCATCCAGGGATTGGGGGAGCAACGCCAGAAAATCGTCCCGTTCAGGAAGGGACGCTAGCAACAGCGTTGTGACTGACGGGGAATGACGACAATTCTGTCGCCCCGGCGGAGGCCGGGGCCCAAGCAGCGATCTCTGGCCAAGCGCCATTGCAACTTGGATCCCGGCCTGCGCCGGGACAGGCCGTGACCGGCAACGATGCCACGCGCACTCTGTCGCGCGACGCCTTCCTGTACCCGCCACTGGCGGCGACCCGCACCGGGCGTCTGCAGCTCGACGCGCTGCACACGATGTATTGGGAAGAGTCGGGCAACCCGCGCGGCGTGCCGGTCGTCTTCCTGCACGGCGGGCCCGGCGGCGGCAGCTCGCCCGACCACCGCCGCTTCTACGATCCGTCGCACTACCGGATCATCGTCTACGACCAGCGGGGCGCCGGTCAGTCGACGCCGCTGGGCGAGCTGCGCGACAACACGACCCCCCTGTTGATCGCTGACATCGAGCGGCTGCGCGAGCACCTGGGCATCGAGCGCTGGCTCGTGTTCGGCGGCTCGTGGGGCTCGACCCTTGCACTGGCCTACGCCGAGACGCATGCGGAGCGAGTGCTGGGACTGGTGCTGCGCGGCATTTTCCTCTGCCGGCCGCAGGAGATTCACTGGTTTCTTTACCAGATCCGCTTCATGCAGCCCGAAGCCTGGCGGAGCTTCGCCGAATACCTGCCCGCGTCCGAGCGCGGTGATCTGCTCGCCGGCTACCATCGCCGGCTGATCGATCCCGATCCGGCGGTACACATGCCCGCCGCGCATCGCTGGAGCCGGTACGAAGGGTCGTGCTCGACCCTGCTTCCCGACCCCGACCTGGTCTCGCATTTCGACGAGGATGCGGTGGCGCTGGCGATCGCGCGTATCGAGGCCCATTACTTCGTCAACCGGATCTTTCTGCCGGACAACTCGCTGCTCGTCGGCATCGATCGCATCGAGCACCTGCCCTGCACGATCGTCCAGGGCCGCTACGACCTGGTCTGCCCGATCTTTTCGGCCGATGAGCTGCACCACGCATGGCCGGAAGCCGAATACATCGTCGTCGGGGACGCCGGCCACTCGGCGCGCGAGCCCGGCATCGCGCGCGAGCTGGTCGCGGCGACCGATCGCTTTCGGCGGCAGCTGGACGGCGCAGCCGCGCGCTGACGCCGGCTTTTCTCCGGCGCGCGATCGTCCTGCTAGGGCTCGTCCGCCTCGTCGTCGGACGAAACCCGGAACGCCGTCACCTGGAACGACAGTCCGATATCGTCGCCGACGATGCCCAGCGCGTAGCGCATGCCGAAATCGGAGCGCTTGATCGTCGTGTCGACTTCGGCGCCGCAGCCGTCGCGGCCGCTTTCCTGATCTCTGCCGCAATCGAGCCGCGCGACGTACAGTTCGACCGGGCGCGTGACATTGTGCATCGTCAGCTCGCCGGAGACGCCGACCAGCCGGGCGCCGTCGAACGCGAGCCGCGTCGACCGGAAGCGCACGACCGGATAGTGCGCGGTATCGAACATGTCCTCGCCGCGCAGAAAGGTGTCGCGCGCGGCCCAGCCAGTGTCTATCGACGATGCGTCGACGATGAAATCGATCCGGCCGGCATGCGCCTCGGGATCGAGCACGATCGTGCCGCGCGTGCGGCCGAAGTGGCCGCGTTGCATCGACAGGCCCAGGTGGCTGACGGCGAACTGCGCGGTGGTGAGATCGGGATCGACCCGGTAGATCGACACTGGCTCCGCCGCTTCCGCCGAACCGATAGTCGCCGCCAGCGTCGCGACGGCGAACAGCAACGCGCCGACCCGGCAGCCCTGCGGTCCGGCTGGGCGCGTCGGGCGGCGCACTGCCTTCGACCGGTGGCCGATGGCTACTCCCGGTAGGCTTCGATCGGAATCGTGATCTTCACGTCGTCGCCCGACGAGCGCCCGACGCCGGCTTTCATGCCCCAGTCGGAGCGCTTGATCGTCGTGGTCACTTCCGCACCGCACATCGGCTTCTTGTTGAACGGATTCTCGCCGCACTGGAAGTCGGCGACCTTGAGCGTGACCGGCCGCGTGACGCCGATCATCGTCAGCTCGCCGTCGACGCCGGTCAGTCGATCGCCCTCGAAGCGCATGGCCGTCGACTTGAAGGTCATCATCGGATATTTGGCGACATTGAAATAGTCCTCGCCCTTCAGGATGCTGTCGAGCCGCGGGTCGTGCGACCTGAGCGACGTGGTGTCGATGTTCACGTCGACGCTGCCTTTTTTCGCGTCGCGATCGATGGTGATCTTCCCGGTCGACTTGGTGAAGTCGCCGCGCTGCGTCGAAAAGATCGTGTGCCGGATCTCGTACGACGGCTGCGAGTGCGCCGGGTCGGTGACGTAGCTTTCCTCGGCGGCGGCAGCGGCGCCTGCGTCGACTGCGAGCAGCAGCGCGATGGCAAACGCGCCGGACTGTCTGGGCATGGAAGACTCCTAGGTTCCGAAAGGGATGGATCGCGGCAGATCGGGACAACAGCTGTCCCGCCGCGATTATTCCATGCGCGCGGGCGACCGACTATCTGACCGGCGGCAACACCATCCGGACGCGTACGATGACCTCGTTGGCCACGGTGTCGGGGTCGGCCCAGTCGGCGTCGCCGATCCGGTAATCGAGCCGCTTGATCGTGAACACGCCCTCGGCGACGCTGTTCCCCGACGCGTCCTTGCTCAGCACGATCGGCACGACGGCGTCACGGGCGATGCCCTTCAGGGTCAGCTTGCCCGCGACTTCGTACTTGCCGCCCCCGACGTCCTTGATCGAGGTCGAGACGAACCGGGCGACCGGAAATTTCGCCGTATCGAACCATGACGGGCGCCTGACCTCGCTTTCGGCTTCGTCGCTGGCGAGGTCGATGCTGGCGAGTTCGATATCGAAGTCGGCCTTCGAGTGCGAGAGGTCGCCCGGCATGAAAACGATATTGGCCTTCCAGCGGCGGAAGCTGCCCTCGACTTTGATGCCCATCTGCTTGGACACGAAGCGGATCTCGCTCTTGTCGATCAGCACGCCTTCGGCGCCGGCCTGGCCGGCGGCGAGCAGCATCATCCCGAGCGAAGGAATAAACGAACGCAAGCGCATTGGCGGGACCTTTCCCCTGGATCGCCGACCGCTACGGCGGCAGCATACGCGTCAGAACCGTGTCGCGGTCGATGAACTGGTGTTTGAGCGCGGCCGCGGTATGGACCC
>JBDTNP010000345.1:0-2017 GCA_039933695.1 Betaproteobacteria bacterium
GGTGTTCCTCGCGAATCCGAACAATCCGACCGGGACCTGGTTGCCGCCGGCTGAGGTGCAGGCGTTCGTCGCCTCGATGCCGACCAGCGTGCTGGTCGTGCTGGACGAGGCCTACAACGAATATCTGCAAGCCGACGAGCAGGCGGACAGCGCGTCCTGGATCGCAACGCATCCGAACCTGCTAGTGTCGCGCACCTTTTCCAAGGCCTACGGTCTCGCCGGCCTGCGCGTCGGCTACGGTATCGCCGACGCGGGCGTCGCCGACATGCTTAATCGCGTGCGGCAGCCGTTCAACGTCAACTCGATCGCGCAGGCGGCCGCGCTTGCTGCCCTCGCCGACGAAGACTATGTGGCCGAAAGCGCGCGTCTGAATCGAGATGGGCTCGTCCAGCTGATGGCAGGCCTCGATTCGATCGGCGTCGCGTATCTGCCATCGCACGGAAACTTCCTGATGGTTCGCGTCGCCGACGCGGGAAAAGGCGCCGCGCCGGTCTACGAGGCGCTGCTGCGCTCCGGCGTGATCGTGCGTCCGGTGGCCAACTACGGCCTGCCCGACTGGCTCCGCGTCACCGTGGGATTGCCCGAAGAGAACACCCGCTTTCTGTCGGCGCTCGGCGCCGTGCTCGGCCGATAGTGTCGTCGCCCGCGCCCGGCAAGCTCGTCGTCGTCGGCACCGGGCTGATCGGCGGCTCGTTCGCGCTTGCGCTGAAGGACGCCGGCAAGGTCGACAGCACCGTCGGCGTCGGCCGCGGTCGCGACAATCTCGACCAGGCGTTGCGCTTGGGCGTCGTCGATCGGGCGTACACGCGGAGCGAGGAGTGGACCGCGGAGCTCGCCGATGCCGCATTGGTGTTGCTGGCCACACCGGTCGGTGAAATGCCGGCGCTGTTCGACGCGATCGCGCCGCATCTGGGGTCCGGGACGATCGTCAGCGACGCCGGCAGCACCAAGCAGGATGTCGTCGCCGCCGCGCGTGCCGCGCTCGGCGCCGCGTTTTCGCGTTTCGTCCCCGCACACCCGATCGCGGGCAGCGAACGCTCGGGCGCCGCCGCTGCATCGGCATCGCTGTTTCGCGGCCGGCCGGTCGTGTTGACGCCGCTGCCGGAAACCGATCCGGCCGCCGTCGAACGCGTGCGCGCATGGTGGACGCAGTGCGGCGGGATCGTCACGTTCCTTACCGCCGAGCGGCACGATGCGCTGCTTTCGGCGGTCAGCCATCTGCCGCATCTGTTGGCATTCGCGTTGATCGGCCAGCTCGCGAGCCGTCCCGACGCCGCCGATTACTGGCGCGTCGCCGGGACCGGACTGCGCGATTTCACGCGATTGGCGGATAGCCATCCGGATATGTGGCGCGACATCTGCATCGCCAACGCCGTGCGGCTGCGCGCCGATCTGGCCGCTTACCGGCAGGAGCTCGCGCGCATCGATGCGATGCTCGCACGGGGCGATGGCGCTGCGCTGTGCGGCCTGTTCGCGCGCGCCGGCGCGGCACGCGCCGCGTTGCTTCCCGGCCGGCGCGGAGGCGGCGATGTCGATTAGCGCCTCGGGCCGGCGCGCCGCCGAATTTCTCGACATCGCTCCGATCGCGCGCATGTCCGGCACTTTGCGCCTGCCGGGTTCCAAGAGTATTTCGAATCGCAGCCTGCTGCTGGCGGGGCTCGCTCAAGGGACGACCCAGCTCACCGGATTGCTCGACGCGGACGATGTCGATCGCATGCGCGAGTCCTTGCGCACGCTCGGCGTGAGAATCGAAGACGACGCCGGCGAGACCGCTATCGTCCATGGCGTCGCTGGCGACTTTCCCGTGCGGCATGCGAGCCTCTTCCTCGGCAATGCGGGCACCGCCTTTCGCCCGCTGACGGCGGCGCTGGCGCTGTCGCATGGCGATTACGAATTGTCCGGTGCTCCGCGAATGCACGAGCGGCCGATCGGCGACCTGGTCGACGCGCTGCGTGCGCTGGGGGCCGATATTCGCTACGACGGCGCTGCAGGCTTCCCGCCGCTGACGATCGCTCCC
>JBDTNP010000346.1:0-9272 GCA_039933695.1 Betaproteobacteria bacterium
GCGCTCCAGCCCTCGACGCAATCGTGCCGCGTGATCTGCGTGCGGCTCGGCAGCGCGCGCAGGTCCGCGAGCGACAGGCTCGCCGGGCGCTCGACCAGCCCGTCGACTTCGAGGCGATACGCGGCGAATCCGCCCATCGCCAGCGCCTGGTATTGCGCGTTGCGCGGCACCGCCGTGCCGTTGCTGCGAAACTGCGGCGACAGGTCCGCATCGCTGAATTCCTGCGCCATCGCCTTGCGCGGAATTACCCAACGCTGTGCAACATGCGTCAGCGATTCGCCAGCGTCCAGCGTCTTCTGGAACCAGGCGGTGCTGGCGAGCTTGTCGCAACCGGACAGCACCAGCGCACCGGCGCCGGACAGCGCCCCGAGGAGAAAACGCCGCCGGGCGGAAATTTCAACGGGATTCATCGCGAGCCTCGCCTTCGACGCGATAGCGTCCGGTAATCATCGAACGAAGATTGTTCCACAGTCCGGTGATGATGACCTCGAAGACGTGGATGAATACGAACAGGACCAGCAGCCATGCAACGATGAAATGGATCGTCCGCGCCGACTGACGCCCCCCGACGACGTCGACCCAGCCCGGAATGACCGAATCCAGGCCCGGCGACATCGCGAATCCCATCAGTATCACCAGCGGCAACAGCACGAAGACCACCGTAAGGTAGGTCAGCTTCTGCAGGACGTTATAACGCTTCGACGCCTCGCCGGTCGGATGATGGAAGCGCAGATGATCGATGATCGAGCGACCGATCGAGCGCCAGTCGGCTCCGGTCGGCGCGAGATCGCGCGCGAGATGCCGGCTCCAGATCGCATACAGAACGTAGCAGAGCCCGTTGACGACGAATATCCAGGCGAACAGGAAATGCCATTGCCGCGCCAGCGACAGCCAGCGGCTGCCGGGAATAGTCAGCCATGAGGGAAAGGTCGCCGCCACGATCTCGCCGCTGGCATCGTGCGAGGCGCCGAACAGCCCGGTCGTGTCGAAATCGTGGCCAAGTATGCGCGTCACCCCGGTGACATTGTCCGCATCCTCCATCGCGCCGACCTCCAGCACAGGGGGTCGTCCCGAGTACGACGAATGGCCCCAGTACAGCGCCGGATGGGCGCTGAAAATGTTGAGCCCGCTCATGAAGAGCACCGTCAGCGCGATCACGTTGATCCAGTGCATGATGCGCACCGCCGCCGTATGCCGGTAATAGAGATACGACGAAGGCGTGGCATCCACGGTATCGACTGTCGACATGACTGGCTTCTCCCCGGCTCGCTCGAAGCAGCCGCAACTCGATTCTAATGCAGGCTCGGATCCTTCGCGCCAGCCGGACTCGCCGCCGCTGATGGAGCCGGTTGCGGACGGCCGGCGGGCGCGCGCTTGTCCGGCAATTTTAGCCGAAGGCGCGACCGTGGCGCCGGGGGTGGCGGGCTGAACAGGCGGCGGAATTGCTCGACCAGCCGGACGAACTCCCGCGTTTCGGCAAACGGCGGAATGCGTGAGCCGTAATGCAGCACAGCCTGCTCGCCCGCATTGTATGCCGCCAGCGCGAGCGAAACGTCGTTGGCGAATTGCTCGATCAGGTCGTGCAGATAATGTGTTCCGGCGCGCAGGTTGACCGCGGGATCCAGCAGCTTTTGCGCGGCGCTGCGTTTCGGATCGCCGACCACTCCGTAGCGGGCCGCTGTTTCGGGAAGCAGTTGCATCAGGCCGAACGCGCCTTTGGGCGACACCGCCGCGGGGTCGAATCCCGACTCGACGGCAACGACGGCCTTGATCAGCGCGGGATCGAGCGACTGCAAGCGGGCGTTTCGCTCGATCAACGGCAGCAGGCGCTTGAGGTTCGGATGGTTGACGGCGCGCTGGTAAATGGCCGTCCGGCGGAATGCCTCGTCGCTTACCGCTTCGGCGCGCTCGCCCGTGTCGGGGGCGTCCAGCGTGCTGCCGCCCTTGAAAAAAAGCCGGTATCGCGAATCGATCGGTTCGGTGGCGAAATGCGCGACACCGTTGTCGTCGACATAGCCCCATAGATCGGACCACGCCGGACAGGCCCAGCCGAGCGCGAAAACAGCGCTGACTCCTAGGGCCGCTTTGCGGGCGGAACGAAAATTGCGCGAGGTCACGATCATCGAAGAGCGAGGCAAATTGGATTGGGATCGCGCGGCGGCGCGAAGTTCCTGCCCGTCGAAGCCACCCGAGCGTCGTCGGCGCGCGCGGCGTGCCGTCGGCGCGCCCCAGGCTCAGGCTACACTAAAACTCGTATTCCAACTGCGCACGGAACGCGTTTTTCGGTATGTCACCGCTGAGTCTGCGCAGCCACGTCAGGTGATACCCGACGTGTTGCGCTGCGATTCTCAGCTTGCCCGAGATGCCGGGCCCCGTGTAAGCGCTGTGCTCGTCGCTCTGCCATTGCAGCAGCGGCTGAATTTCCGGGCGAAAACGCCATGCCCATTGCGCGCGGTATACCTGCTCCCAGTGCGAGGACTCTTCCTCGGCGAAAGCCCGACTGAGCAGCCAATTGACCGTCAACGTCGTCTCGTCGATGTCCTTTTCCAGCAACAGACCGACGCGGGCCTCCTTGCCGGGGCCCGGATGCGTTCGCTCGAGCTCGACCAGGGCGCCGACATCGAACCAGTACTGGCCGGGCTCGGTGAACTGAAACCGGTTTTCCCATTCGAATGCCGACCAGCCGCCGCCGCTCCCGGGGGTGTGCTCGTATTCGGCGTAGAGCTCGGTCCACCAATACGAGGTGGGCCCATAACCCACCGCCAGCTTGTTCTGTGATTGGCGATGCTCGTTGCTATCGCGATAGTAGAAGTATCGTCCCTTGTACTCGATCTCCCATTCGCCCTGCTCGACGCGCGGCGAATAGATCGTGTCCGGCTCGACGGCATGTGCCGGTGCGACGTTGAACGACGAAGCGAATACCGATGCGCCGAACGCGGCGGCATTAGGCCATTTCATGATTTCCCCGATGTTCTTGGTGAAAAAAAAGCGCGAGCTTCCCGTACCGCCGCGATGGCAGCGCTTTGACGCATAGGAGATGACGGCGATCGAGCGCGGCGCGATTCGAGCGCGCCGCCTTGATTCACTTCACGACGATCTTGCCGGTCGCGGTGCTCTCGTTGAACTCGCCGACGAACGGATATTCACCCGGCTTCAATGGACCGATATAGATCGTCGCCTGGCTTCGGCCCGGGATCACTTTCTCGCGGTTGAGCCGCTTGCTGTCGAATTCCTCGGGCGTTGCATCCTCGTTCTTGACGATCAGCTTGGCCTTCTGCCCCGCCGGAATGGTGATCTCGTTGGGCACGAAGCGATGATCGCGGATGATGATCTCAAACGTCGGGTCGGCGGCAAAGGCTGCACCGGCGACGGCGAAGCAGCAGACGATGAGGAAGGCGCGCATATCGGAACTCCGAAAGAGATGGGATAAAAAGCGATGGGGTAGATCAGGTGGCCTGCGCCTGTGACGGCCGCGCGCTCATCGTGCTGCGCCAGCGCGAAGCGACGAGGAGCCCCACGACAGTGGCGACGTAGCATGCGAACTGAAGGCCCGAAGGCGTCGACGTGTAACCGACGAGAACGTGCAGCAACTGGCCCGGGAGGCTCGCATCCGACAGGATCGACGATGTATCCCATAGCTCGGGCACGATCGGCGGCAACACGTTGGCTTGCTCGAGGAAACGGGCCGCCTGAGCCGCCAGGCCCGCGGCCAGCGCGACGATCATCCAGCCGGTGACCTTGAAGAAGTGCCTGACCGGTACGTGCACCAAGCCGAGGTAGAGCAGCGCGCCGAGCGCAGCGCCGCCGGTCACGCCGAGCGCCAGCCCTGCGAGGACGTCGCGCAACGGCTCGCCGGTCGCAATGCCCTGAATGAACAACACCGTCTCGGCGCCTTCGCGCAGAACCGCCAGGGTGACTGCGACCGACAGGGCGGCGAGCGTCGCTCCGCCCCGGCGAACCGAATCACTCAAGCGCCGCAGCCGGGAAGCGAGCGCGCGGCCGTGCACGGCCATCCACAGATGGTGCCACGCCAGCATCGCGACCGCGGCAATCAATATCGACGCGTTTAACACCTCCTGGCCGACCCCCTCCAGCGCGCCGGCGATGACTTCGGTCAGAGCCGCGATGGCCAGCGCGCCCGCCACGCCGGCGACGACGCCTCCCCCGATCCAGCGGCGCCGCCCGGCGACACCGCGTGTGGCCGCCAGCACGATCGAGACGATCAGGGCCGCTTCAAGCGTTTCGCGGAAAACGAGGACTGCCGTGGCGAACATGTCTGGAGCCCCGATCGACGAATCAAATGCGAATGATTCGCATTATGATTATTGACGACGAGGCTGTCAACCCGCTTTCCGGACGGCACAGGCCCCGGCTGCGGCGCAGGGCGATTCCTCCGGCCATGCCGAAAGGCACGTCGATTGCTTGTGGGTTCCTACCCAGACGGGGCGGCGTTCTCCGTGACTACCTCTCCTCGCCGGCGCCGCCCCGTTCTGGCACCTTCCTCGCGGCACTCCCGCCTCCATCCGCCTGCAACTTCATCGGCTTTTCGCTCGCTGCCTCAGCTTGTCGTGCGAGCTGGCCGGCGTCGTCCGCCCGCAGCGGAACGACTCGCGCCGACGATCGGGTGACGGCCATCGGCAGACTTGGCCGGCCGGCGTCGTTAGCTAACTGCGGCGCCCAGGCGGCTTGTCATCAGCGCCCTCTTCCTTCGGCGCGCGTTCACGCTTGCGGATATTGTCGGCGATCGTTACCGGGGCGTCGGTCGAACGCATGTCCGAGCGCGAGCTGACGGTTTCCGGCGCGTCGCGGTACTTGCTGCGGGAACGACGTCGTTGCCGGCGCAGCAACTCCCGCTGCTGCCGCGCCTTGTTGATGACGTGGCGGGCAGCGAGCCATGCCAGCGCCAGAGCTGCAATCAATGGTATGCCGTAGACGAGATCCATGCTGCGCAGGCGGCTGCCCCCGGGGAGGCTAGGCCGCTGTGGTCGGTTGGTCCGGGAAGCAGAAGATACTCCAATCGGGGCCCCGACAAGAAACCCTGTCCGGATGGACATCCGCCTTTTGACGGCACCGGCCGGCCGGGCGCATGATCGAAACTGCGATCGCACCACCGGATGTCGAGGCCGGGCGCCATTTCGCGCAACGAGGAACCATCATGGCAGATGCAAAAAACCCGGCGCCCGCCTTGCCGGTTGCCGCGTCCGGCAGCGGCTGGCAGGTCGTCTGGGGAGTTCTGCTGATCGTCTCGGGGGTTCTCGCTGTGTTGATGCCCGGGATCGCGGCGCTCGCGACCGCACTGATCTTCGCGTGGCTGCTCATTTTCGGTGGCGCCTTCGAGATCGTCCACGCGGTCCAGACGCGCACCAAGGAAGGCTTCGGCTGGAAGCTCTCTTCCGGCGTGCTGACGCTGGTCCTCGGCATCGCGATCCTTGTCGTCCCGATCGCGGGGGTCGCGTCGCTGGCGCTGATGGTCGGTGCGTTTTTGCTCGCCGGCGGCGTCGCTCGAACGATGCTGGCGTTCCGTCTAAAGGCGCACTCCGGATGGGGCTGGATACTGTTCGACGGGCTGTTGTCGATCGCCGTCGCGGTATTGATCGCCATCGGCTGGCCGCAGAGCTCGCTGGCCTTCATCGGCCTATTGACCGGATTTTCGCTCATCGCGACCGGCGTCTGGCGGATCGTGCTTCGTAACCACCCGCTGGTGTAATCAAAGTGCATCGGGAGCAGCGTGAGACGGCGCAGCGGTCGTCTCACTTTCCGAGCATGTAGAGCTGCCACAGATCCTTGTGGCTCATGTGCAGCACCGGCTGCATCGCCATCAATCCGGTGCGGCCGATGCTCCGCTCCAGATATCGCATCTCGTCGAACTTGGCTCGCGTCTCGTCGTCGACGCCGACCTCGAAGCCGTTTTCGCGCATCATCAGGATGCCCTTGGCGCGCAACGCGAGCTCGGTATAAAGACGAAGAAAGCAAAGGATGTCGGCGAGGACCGCACCCTTGAACTTGTCTTTCAGCGTGTGCAGATATTCGCCCACCCGAGAATTGGACAGGCGTCCGGAGTTGATCAGGTCCAGCATTTCGGTATCGGCGTCGAATCCGCTGCCCAGCCAGTTGCCCACCGCCTTCGCGCTGCGCTCGAACACCAGATAGAACAGCGGCGGCATGACCGCGATCATCGCGAGCGTCGAAAACTTCGGTGACAGGAACAGGTGGTTGTATGCCGCGTGCAGCGACACGGCGAGGGCGAAACCGGGCACGAACACCCACAGGCCTGCGCGTTGCATCCGCTCCAAAGCCGACAGGCTCATCACGGCGAAGATCGCCGTCGCGCCGCCGTGCATGATCGCGGTGCCGAAGCCGCGCACGATCCATGTGCCCATGCCGGCATCCGGCACTTGCTCCAGATAGTAGAGGTTCTCGATGACCGCGAAGCCCGACCCGACGGCAAAGCCAAAAATGGCCGCATCGACCAGGAATCCGATGCGATGCAAGCGGATCAGGACGACGATGACCAAGCCCTTCAGCAGCTCTTCGGTGACGGGCCCGACGTAACGCGTATAGCTGGTGAGCTCGATGCCGAGCAAGCCGATCAGCCAGGCATTGAGAAAGAACCCGACGCCGGCGACGACAGCGCCGGACGCGACGACCGCGATGACTGTCCGTAGCTTGACCAGCTTATAGCTGTCGAGATAGAGCAGCGCTGCGAGAAAGCAGAGCACCGGCAGCAGGGCTACCAGCGCTGGCACGATGAGCTTGGCCGACATGGCGTGGATCAGGCGCGCTTACATGATCTTCAGCGAAACCATCCATTCGGTTCCCGCGCGCTTGGCGCCACGGAAGCCCGCTGCGAAGCCGACCGACAATGTCATGTCGTACCAATGCAGGACGCTAAATCGAAGGTCGGCCTGCGCGCCCACGTTCTCGTAGTTCTTGCGCAGTGACGTGTGCGTCGGATCGGTCCAAAGGACAGTGGCGAAGACCGCCGGCCGCAGCCAGGCGAGGTGGAAGTCCGGCGTGCCGATCGATTCGAAGAACACAGGCGGCGCGTTCCACTCGACCATCTCACGCACGAAGCTGAGGCCGCTGACCGCATCGATACCGAAACCCGGCAGAGAATCGTATTCGCGATAGCGCTGCACCGGCCTGGCGTCGACGTAGTTGTTGCCGAAGCGCCCGAAGTAGAAGTTCGCGACGACGTTGGTACGATCGCCACTGGCGGCGCCGGCGGCGCTGCGAAGCCAGATGGACGAGTGCGGAATCGGGAGCGGCCAGCCGAAGTCGAAGTTGCCGCGGACCTGCGCGATGGTCTGACCGTTGACGACGTTTGCGGTTAGCACCCCGTCCCAGCTCATGCCCTTCTCGCCGTCGACGGCGCCGATCGATTGCTGCACGTCCGTCGAATGGATCGCGGCCTCCGCGGTAAAGAGCTGGCTGAAAGCAGTGGAAACGTTCTGCGCACCGGGCAGAGTGTCGATCCCGTCGTAGTAGGCCAGGTCGTAAGTGAGACTCAGCGTTTTTGGCTCGTCCCAAACCAGCCACTTGGTATAACCCAGTTTGGCCGCGTAACCCTTGAGGCTCCGCTTGGTTGGTCCGAACAAGTCGTAGAAATCCGAGCGATTCCACCAAAGACCTGCCCGCCAGCCCAGATAGTTGCCGGTGACCTCGACGTGGGCCTTTTGATCGCCGGGGAGATCGGCGGCCGGGGTGTAAGCGGCGGCAATACCAAGGTAGGCATATGCGAGAGGATCCGCGATGTTGGCTTGATAGCCGATGCCCGCATGGTTCTTGTAGCCCTGCAGCACCGGGTAGGCGTTATCGAGGGCGAGGCTGCGCAGCGGCAGATACGGGCCCTTGCCGATCACCTCCTTGTCATAGTCGACAGTGCTCGGAGGCGGCACCTGCCATGTCTTGACTACCGGGTATTTCGTGGCGACCTCGGTGCCAAGGAAAATGATTGCGCCGACGTCCTGCAGCGGCCGGGGTTCGATGGTGGCTGGAATGAAACCGTCGGCGGTATACGCCATCACCAGCAGCCGCCCGTCGGCCAACGGCACCGGACGGAAGAAACCGGTTTCTGCGTTCGAAACCGCCTCGATCGCGCCTGTAGCGACCTCGTACCGGAATATGTTCGACACGCCGGTGTAATAGCTGCTTCCGTATAGATACCGTCCGTCCCGCGAAAACACGAAACTTTCCGGGACAGATTGCCCGAAGCGGAACTCTGAGAGCGGCTTCATGTCGCCGGCGAGAATCTTGTCGATCTCCCATACGCGCAAGTACTGATCGTTGTTGACCTCGCTCACGGACGCTGACAGAAGCCTCCCATCGGGCGAGATGTCTAGATCCGACGGCACGTATTCGTACGGGAACGTGTGCAGCCGGACCCACTCGGTATAAGGGTAGGCAATGCGCACCAGCGTCGCCAAGCCGCCGTAGAACTGGATGCCCAACAGCGAACGGTCGACCGGGTTGAAGGCGATGTCGCCGATCCGCGCATTCTCTAGCAGCATTCTCTCCTCCCCGGTCCTGACGTTCACGGCCATGAGGTCACGAAAGGAAAGGCTGTCGTTGGCGAAGAAGAATGTTCCGCTGCTCGGGTCGTAGGCAGTCGACGTAACCCGGTATAGCGCGGCGCGTTTGATGTCGGCAAGTTGCCGAACGCTGCCGTCCCGCGTGTTCAGCGCGCCGACGTGATCGACCGTACCGGGGTAACGGAAAGCAGCGTAGAGGACTCCGCTGGGCTCGTCGAAATACATCCGCGATATCGAGCCGATCGGGCTGGCCGCCAAGTCGTGCTGCGGCGTGATCGGGAATTTGCGCACGGTTTCCAGGTTTCGTCGCTGGAAGTCGTGTTCGAACGTAATCCAGTCCTGCCAGGCCCGCTCCAGCGGGACGCCGAACACCAGCTCAAACTGGTCGGCATAATTGCGCTTGCTCCCCTCGTCGCGCCTGATCCACGCGAGTACCTTTTCCGGTGAATGGACGTACGCGAGGTAAGTGTAAAACCGCGTGCCGTACAGATAGGCGTTTCCGCCGGACTGAAAGTTGACGCGGATGGCGCGCGACTCGAGCCCCAGGGGATCGTAAAAGTGGGCGCCATCGCGCACCATGCCCCGGAACACCATCTCGTCATAGCCGCCCTGCGCACGGCCCAGCCCTCCCCCCATCCAAGTTTCGAGAAAAACCGCTGCGCCTTCGTTCCACCACCGGGGGGTATTGAACCGCGGAACAGTGAGGTAGCTGTAGAGCAGCGATTCGGGATTCTGACGGAG
>JBDTNP010000347.1:0-4413 GCA_039933695.1 Betaproteobacteria bacterium
ATCAGTGCCAGTCGGCGTTGCCGAACCCGTCCTGGCCGAGCCAGGTGTAGAAGATGCCGAGCGTCGACCGGGATTGACTGCTGTCGCCGAAATCGGGGTAGAAAGCGTCGCGGCGATTGCCCAGGTACTTGAGCGAGATCGCGTGCTGGCGGTAGACGCGCACGGTCAACGACGCGTCGGCGCGCACGATGTTGTCGTGGCCGCCGCGATTGGCCGCGGCGACGCGGGTGACGAAATACTCCCGCCCGGTCAGGTCGAGGGAAACCCGGTCGCCGAAGATCAGACGCAGCGCGAGCAGCGCCTGCGGCGCAAGGCCGTAGTGATAATCGTTGTCGGCCGTGCTGTGCGTCGTGCCGACCGCGGCGTAACCCGCGCCGAGCAGCGCCGTGCCCTGCAGCGCGATGTCTTTCGAGGCCCACCATTGGCCGGTCGTGCCGACCGACACCGCAGTGCTCGAGACGCGGAAGGTTTGCGGTGCGATGTAATCGTAGCTGCCGTACACGCCGTAGATGCCGCGATAGTCGGGGCCGAGCTCGTAATCCTTCCCGACCAGGAGTCCCCGCGTCATCACGTTTTCGGCGCCGTTGGCGCTGGATGCGGTCGCCTGGAAGTTGAAGTAGTCGAACGGTCTGTCGTACGTATAGCCGGGCTTGCCGGGCACACCGTAGTCCATGGCGAAGTCCAGCAGCAGCTCATTGCGCTTCAGATTGGTCGCCGATTGGCCCGCATTGTTCTCGGCCGTGCCGGAAAAACCCACCTGCAATTTGCTGTAATGCACCGGGTCGTGGCTGTCGAACAGGCCGTCGAAGCGATCGCCGAAGGCCAATCGGTTGAATCCTGTCGCCGGCGAGATCGCCGCCGCGCCCAGCTCGCGCCAGAGCGGTGGAATCTCGTCGTGCGCAAGCACCACGTGCGCCATGCGGAACAGCGCCTCGCCGAGAAACGTGCCGCCCACGCCGGTATTGATCTGGTCGTTGCGGGAGGGCGGCGTCCTTTCCCCGGCGATCTCCCACATCGCGCTGCCGGCGAACGTGTAACCGAGCGCCTCCCAATAGTTGAGGCCCGCCGACCGGGCGAAGCCGTGATACATCGATCCCAGATAGGGGTGGCCGAGCTGGTTGGTGCGAAACGGGTCGCTGTCGACGACCCAGCTGCTGTGCAGATTGTGGCGGATCGTCGAAATGTTGCTCTTGTAGTCGTCGTCGGAAAAGTGCCGGTTGTACTGGTTCAGCAGGAAGCTGAAACCGACGATTTCGACCGCCGGCAGCACATAATTTTTTTGCGGCGTCGGCCGCAGCACCGGCTCGGCGGGAACCCGCGGCGCCGCCGGATCGGCCGCTTGCGTCAGCGGCGTGCCGGCCTGGGCCCAGATCGCGGGAAGGTCATCGGCTGCGGCTTCGCCGACGCTTGCCGCCGACGCCTCGGTCGCGGCCATCGCGAACCACGCCGCCGCGAAGGCGTACGTCGCGCACCACGCGCGGCGCGACGGAACAGGCTGCGATCCATTCATGCGGGCTCCTCGGCGAAAGCCTTCCCGCCGTCGATGTTAAACGGGGCAGGGCCGATAGCAGCAAGACTCCCGCATTTTCAGACAACTGCCGACAGCGTGCCTACGCCACGTCCTACACCGTCCGCGGCCCAGAGGGCCAAATCGGTTCGGGCCGTGCGCTTCAGCGCGCGACCAGCTGCCAGGCCAGGATCATCTGCGCGATGAATCCGCCGGCAAACGCCAGCGTTCGCACCCATGGCAGCGCGGCCGTATACGCGAACCAATGCACGATACGCGCCCAGAAATACAGAGCGCAGGCGAATACCGTCGCGCTGTTGCTGACGTTCGCCGCGTGCGCTGTCAGCACCAGCGCGGCGAAGATGACCAGATTCTCGACGGCGTTGGCGTGCGCCGATTTCATCCGCCGCGCCCAGGGCGACTGCGCCTTCGGCGTGTCCGGGTAACCGACGGTATCGGCAAGCCCCCAGACGGCTATCCGGTCCAGGATGTAAGGGATCCACATGATCGCGGTAAAGGCTGTGATCCAGACCAGGTACGTGAGTTCGGTGTTCATCGAGTCCCCTCCGTTTCGATTGTCACTCCCCGACCGGCGCGAGCATGTTGGCGTCGCGGACGATCATCCAGGCGCCCGCGCGCTTGGTGAGGATCGACAGCGTGTTGCCGGCACGCTCGACCGGCGGGCCGCCGCTTTTCGGCGTCATGGTGACGACGAGCCGCGTCCACATCCAGGCCCAGTCGCCGAAGATCCTGACCTCCTCGATTTCGCCCCGAGCCTGGATGCCGAACGACTTGAGCGACGCCTGACTGTCCGCGAACGCCGCCTTGCCCCGCATCGGCGGATGTCCGGGTGTCAGGAACACGACGTCGTCGGTCATCAGGCCCAACACCTTGTCGGTATCGCCGGCGCGCGAGGCGTCGAGCCAGGTGGCGACCAGCTGCCGGATCGCGTCTTCGTCAGCGTGCATGCAAACCTCCTATCAGCCGGCGCGCCCGTCGATCAGGTTGGCGAGAATTGAGGCCGCGGTCCCGGGCTCGCGCGACGATCGTCGCGGCGTCCGGCACCCCGGGCGCGAGCCCGAAGACGATGATATTCGTCTGCACGGTGGCGAGGTCGAGGATCACGCACGCGCTTTGCGCCAGCCGCTCGGCGATCGTCCGCGCGTTAGCATGGTCATCCGCGAGGCGGTCGAGGTGATGGTCGAGTGCATACAGGCCGGCCGCGCCGAGAATGCCGGCCTGGCGCATCGCGCCGCCGGCCATGCGCCGGTAGCGTACCGCCCGGTCGATCAGCGTGCCCGAGCCGGCGAGCAGCGAGCCGCCGGGCGCGCCCAGCCCCTTGGACAGCGCGACCGCGACCAGATCGAACGGCGCGGCGAGCGTCGCGCAAGACCGGCCGCTGGCAGCCGCAGCGTTCCACAGCCGGGCGCCGTCGAGAAAGCTCGCGATGTCTCGCTCGCGCGCGGCTGCGCACAGTCGCTCGACCTCGCCCTGGTCGAAGACGATGCCGCCGGAACGATTGTGCGTGTTCTCGACCTCGACCAGCGCCGTCGGCGGATACATCGGATGACCGCGCGGTTTCACTGCCGCGACGAACTCGGCGACGCTGAAAACGCCGCGTGCGCCGATCTCGGTGAACTGGACGCCGGCGTTGGCGGCCGACGCGCCGGTCTCGTGCCAGACGGCGTGGCTCTCGCGGCTGACGATGACGTCGTCGCCGGGCCGGGTGAGCGTGCGCAACGCCACCTGGTTCGCCATCGTGCCGCTGGGCAGCCAAAGCGCCGCCTCCTTGCCGAGCAGATCCGCGACGCGCTGCTGCAACGCGTTGATCGTCGGATCCTCGCCGTACTGGTCGTCGCCGACCGGCGCCGCGGCGATGGCGGCGCGCATCTCTTTCGTCGGCCGGGTCACCGTGTCCGAGCGAAGGTCGATCGGCGCCGCGCCGACGGCGATGCCGCCGCTGCCGCTGGGCTGTGGGTCAGCGCGGCTCATAGGTGGAAATCTCGACAAGATTGAAGTCGGGATCGCGGAAATAGACCGACCGGATCGGCCCGTGCGCGCCGGTTTTCGGCACCGGCCCTTCGATGATCGCGACGCCGCAACTCTGCAGATGGACAATCGCCTGCGGCAGCGGAATTGCCGATATCAGGCAGAAATCGGCCGAGCCCGGTGTCGGCGCGTGGGCCTTGGGCTCGAATTCCCGCCCCGCCTGGTGCAGGTTGATTTTCTGGCCGCCGAAAACCAGCGCCTTTCGTCCGGCACCGAAGGTCGTCACGTCCATGCCGAGCACGCGCGAATAGAACGCGCAGGTGGCTTCGATGTCGCGCACCGTCAGCACGATGTGGTCGATGCGATCGATATGCATCGACGCGCTACGGGTGGCGCTTGCTGGCGAACAGCGTACGACGGCGTTCCAGGCTCTCGGCCGGCCAATATTTCTCGCGATCGTAGTACTCGGCGACCGCGGGCATGCCCGGCGGCAATACCATCCATGCCTGCTTCGAGGCGGTGAAGATGTGGATATCGGGCGGCAGACGATCGGGTTCGTCGAGCGTGCCGACGCGCACGAAGCGAACCAGGTCGCCCGCTCCGGCGTAATTGCTCCAGAGCGCGATGCGGCAGACGGGGCAGCGGACGATCTTCTGACCCTTGCCGCTGTTCGAGGGCGTTGCCACCACTTCCGGCTCCCCCTTGAGCACGACTACGCGGTCGGCCTCGATCATCGCATTGAGCGCGAACGACGCGCCCGTTTCGCGCTGGCACCAGCGGCAATGACAGCAGTGCACGAACAGCGGCGCGCTGATCATCTGATAGCGGATCGCGCGGCAGGTGCAGCCTCCTTCGAGCGGAAATGCTCCGGTGCCGTTCATCGTCGTCCGGCCAACTCGGCGTCGATCCGATCGCGC
>JBDTNP010000348.1:0-1613 GCA_039933695.1 Betaproteobacteria bacterium
GAATGCGTAGCAATGGTCGTACAGGCATCCGATCATCACGTTGGGAAACAGCGCGACATATTCGGCGACGCTGCGCCGCTCCGGCGCGACGCGGGGAAAGCCCGGCAGCGAAAACTCTCCCACTGCCGGCGGCGTGTAACTCGAGCTCCCGACGCCGGAAAAGAGCCCGTCGCCGATGATCTGGAACGAATGGTCGACTGCCGAATAGCTGTTCAGCTTCGGATGCACCGACGGCAGGTGATAGCGCTCGCAGAAATTCTCGACGACCAGCTTCCAGTTGGCGTTAATCTCGAACCTGAGGCTGCCGCCATGGCGCAGCAGCGACAAGTCACGATCGGACCAGCGCTCCGCGAGCGGGTGGACGTATTCGGCCAGCGGCGGCGCCTTGCCGTCGAGGTTGACGAACACCAGCTGGTGCCAGGACTCGCAGCGAACCGGTTTCAGGCCGAGTGCGACGCCGTCAAATTGGTCGTCGGGACACTTTGCCTCGCCACAGAACCAAGGCCGGCGCTGCAGCGTGCCGTCGAGGCCGTAGGTCCATGCGTGGTACGGACAGGTGATTCCGCCGCGCGTGTTCTTTGGTTCGGCGACCAGCTGCACGCCGCGGTGGCTGCACACGTTATGGAATGCGCGGAGGGCGCCGGCACGATCGCGCAGCAGCAACAGCGGGATGCCGGCGAGATCGCAGGGGAGCAGGTCGCCGGGATGCGGAAGATCGCCGGCGATGCCGACGCATACCCACGTGCCGGCGAGCACGCGGTCGCGCTCGAGCTCGAAAAACTCGGGGCTGGTGTAAACCTCGCGCGGCAGGCCGATCGCGCTCGCCGTCGGGCGGCTCAAACGCGCGACCGCCTCGGCGCTGATCCAGCGCGCAGCGGCAAAATCGGACATCGGGGACTCCGGCAAGGCACATTGCCCAGCCCTGAGTCTACCGAAACGGTCGCGCCGCGCCCGCTCGGCGTGCGACGCTCAAAGCGACGTTTGCGACGCCTGATTCCCCAGCGTCCGCGCCGCTATCCCGACGCGCTCTTCTTGTGCACCTTGGCGTTCGCCCGGGCGAAATATTCGTCGAAATACTTCATGACCTGGTCGACGTGCTTCGGCGTGTCGGATGGCCTTACTTCGTGGTCGGACGCGCCATTTTCCGCGCACCACAGGCGGGTGTCGCTGACGACGGCGCCTTTCACCTTCTTCGGCGTCTGCAGATCCTCGAGATAGATATAGCAGCGGACGACCGGCTCGGGCTTGTCCCAGTCGATCACGGCCTTATCGTTCTTGCGGAATCCGCGCTTCTCGAGGGCAGTCAACACATCCAGGAAGCGGTGAAACGCGCGGTCGTCGTATTTTGGATCGTTGCGCCAGAATTGCGTGCTGAGCAGAACCTTGTTGCCGCTCGGGTCAGTCAGGTACAGATACGGACCGACCGCTCTTTCCTGCTGCTCGGCCGTGTTGGCCGGTTGCGCTGCGGCGCCGCCGGCCAGGACGACAGCAATGGCGAGCCCGAACAGCAATTTGAACATGCGAGGCTCCTCTAGGTCGCGCCGGCCGCCGGCGCCGCCCGTCCGCTTACCGGCGGTACGGGTGCGCCGACCGAGCGCTGGCTATGCAGCGAT
>JBDTNP010000349.1:0-2204 GCA_039933695.1 Betaproteobacteria bacterium
GGCTCGCCAGCATCGCCGGCGTCCGGTTGAGAATCCACACGACCTTGCCGCGCCATTCGACGTCGATCTTCTGGCCCGGCTCGAGCTTGCTGAAGTCCGCTTCGACCGGGGCTCCCGCCGCTTTGGCGCGCTCGCTCGGCCACATGCTCATCGCGAACGGCACCGCGGCTGCGACGGTGCCGATCGCGCCGACCGCCGTGGTGGCGCCGATCAGGAACCGGCGCTTTCCCTTGTCTACGTTCCCCGCATCGCTCATTGACCGACCCTTCGCGATAGCCCGATGCCCAAAAGCCGCAAATTATAAATGATTTCGCTCGTCCGGCCCAAGCACTTGTGCGAAAAGACACGACAAAACAGGTGCTTGAGCGGGATTTCGCGCCGTGGCGCCGGCGCCGTGCTGCATCGCCGCACAGGGCGTCTATAATCGCCTTTTAGCGCTCATTTCCGGCTTCGGCCGCCTTCGATGCTCCGCCGGTTCTGGTTACTTTTCGCGCAGGTCGCAACTGTCTGCGTCGCCGCGCTGTTCGTTGTCGCGACATTGCGTCCGGACCTGCTCGCGCGATTCGCGGGCAAAAACAACGTCGTGCTGGTGCAGGAGACGCCGCTGACCGTGCCCGCGCCGAAGATCGCGAGCCTGGCCGACGCGGCGAAAAAGGCGATGCCTTCGGTGGTCAACATCTACACCAGCAAGGAGGTCAGGCACCGCCAGCCGCTGGCCGACGATCCGATCCTGCGCCGCTTCTTTCCGGGCCTGGAAGAAAGCGCGCCGCGCCGCGCGACCAGTCTCGGGTCGGGTGTCATCGTCAGCAGCGAAGGCTATGTGCTGACCAACAATCACGTGGTCGAGGAAGTCGACGACATCGAGCTCGTACTCGCCGACGGCCGGCGCATGCGCGCGGCCGTTCGCGGCAGCGATCCCGAGTCCGATCTCGCGGTGCTCAAGGTCGACGGCAAGAACCTGCCGGTGATCACGTTCGGCCAGCTGGAAAACGTCCAGGTCGGCGACACCGTGCTCGCGATCGGCAGCCCGTTCGGCTTCGGCAGCAGCGTCACGCACGGCATCATCAGCGCCTTGGGCCGCAGCCATCTGGGCATCAACCGCTTCGAGGACTTCATCCAGACCGATGCCGCGGTCAATCCGGGCAACTCCGGCGGCGCGCTGGTCGACAGCAGCGGCAACCTGGTCGGCATCAACAGCGCGATCTTCTCGCAAAGCGGCGGCTCGCAGGGCATCGGCTTTGCGATTCCGGTATCCCTCGCCAAGAATGTGCTCGAGCAGATCATCAAGGACGGTGAGGTTACGCGCGGCTGGCTCGGCATCGAGCCGCAGGACATTACACCCGAGCTGGCCACGGCATTCTCGCTGTCGAAGTCCGACGGCGTCCTGATCCGCGGCGTGCTCAAAAGCGGGCCGGCCGACCGGGCGGGCATGCAGGTGCGCGACGTCGTCGTCAACATCGACGGCAAGCCGACGCACGACGTTGCCTCGCTGCTCGCGCAGATCGCGGCGCTCACGCCGGGGAGTCAGGCCAGGCTCCAGGTGATGCGCGAGCAAAAGCAGGTCGACATCGACGTCATCGTCGGCAAGCGGCCGAAGCCGCGCGTGTCCTAGCCTTCGCGCGAACAGACCTATCCGGCCGCTTTTTCCTCGCCGGCCACGTCGCCGTCGCGCTTCGGAACGGAGATGAAGCGCGCGACCAGGAGGCCCAGCTCGTAAAGCAGCCAGAGCGGCACCGCCATCATCAACTGGGACAGGATATCGGGTGGCGTGAATACGGCGCCGACGACGAACGCGCCCACGATGACGTAGCCGCGAATCGCCCGCAGCTTCTCCAGGCTGACCACGCCGAGACGGACCAGCACAATCACCACGACCGGTGTTTCGAATGTGATGCCGAAGGCGATGAACATCGTCAGCACGAACGACAGGTACTTGTCGATGTCGGTCATCATCTGCACGCCGGTCGGCGCATAGCCGGCGAAAAAACCGAAGGCGATCGGAAACACGACGAAGTACGCGAAGCACATGCCCAGCGCGAAAAAGATGACGCTGGAGAGGATTACCGGCAGCGCAAGGCGCTTTTCGTGGCGGTACAGGCCGGGTGCGACGAACGCCCACATCTGGTAGAGCACGTACGGCAGCGCGATCAGGAACGCCGCCATCAGCGTCACCTTGAGCGGGACCAGGAATGTGCCGGTGACGT
>JBDTNP010000350.1:0-2852 GCA_039933695.1 Betaproteobacteria bacterium
CAGCCACCCTGCGCCGTCGACTTGCTCCCGGCGTTTTGCTCGCAGTAGTCGGAGCAATACTTCTTGCCGGGAGCGACATCGCACATGCATCCCGGATGCGCGCACTTGCTATAGCTCGTCGACCCCATTGAACCCTGCATCTGCGTCATCGCTCGTCTCCTGTAAAAAGCGCGCAACCACGCTCGCCTGAAGCAGCAGCAGCAAAAAGCGTTCCGGGAATCGCTGTGCGGCTCGCCGGGGGGCCCCGCCCTGAGCAGGCACGTCAGGCAAGGACTGGGCCGTCCGCAAACCCTCTAGTGGACGCGCTCGAGCTTGTAGACGAAGTGCTTGGTGTCGCCGAAAAAAGACCAGCGGAAATACTTCTCGTGGTAGTAGAGCTTGACCTTCGCATTGACCGCGATCGCGTCGTCGATGTCCTTCCGTACCGCGTCGTCGCCGTCGCGCACGCTGAAGTCCCACAGCCGCGTCGCCGTGCCCAGCGTCGGATCCTGCTGCAGGAAGCCGAAGTCCAGCGTCCCCTCCCATGTCTTGAACACATACCCCGAGCGCGACAGCTTGATCACCTGTCCGACGCGGTACCCGTCGCTGTAGTCGGCGGCAAAGGCTATCCAGGCCGCTCCGATCACGACGGCGACGAAGACGAGGAGTGCGACGAGCTTTTTCATCGGACGATCGGCGGAAGGCGGCCCAAGTGTAGCCCGGATGCCAGCCCCGGAGATACGCGAGCCCCGGATACAATGATCGTCCGTCCGACCAGCGACTTCGCCAGCATGCCTAACGCCATTCCCGCCGTCATGCACTACGTCGCCGCCCGAGAGCCGGGGCCGCCGGAAGTCCTGGCCTTAGCCGAGACTGCAACGCCTGCCCCGAAGCCGGGAGAGGTGCTGATCGAGGTGGCCTACGCCGGCATCAATCGTCCGGACTGCATCCAGCGCGCGGGACATTATCCGCCGCCGCCCGATGCCTCGCCGATCCTCGGACTGGAGGTCGCCGGCACCGTCGTGGCGCTGGGTGAAGGCGTCACCGAACGTCGCCTCGGCGATCAAGTTTGCGCGCTGACCCCCGGCGGCGGCTACGCCGAGTATTGCGCGGCTCCGGCCGCGTGGTGCCTGCCCTATCCGGAAGGCCTGTCGGTGCTCGAAGCGGCGAGCCTGCCGGAGAACTACTTCACCGTCTGGAACAACCTGTTCGACCGCGTTCATCTGAAGGCCGGCGAAACGGTATTGATCCATGGCGGCTCGGGCGGCATCGGGCTGGCGGCGATCCAGCTCGCGCACGCCTTCGGCGCCATCACGCTCACGACCGTCGGCAGCGACGACAAGGCGGCATTCTGCAGGACGATGGGCGCCGACCACGCGATCAACTACCGGCAGCAGGACTTCGCCGCCGAAGTCGCCGCGATCACCGCCAAGCGCGGCGTCGACGTCATCCTCGATATCGTCGGCGGCGATTACATCGAGAAGAATCTGAAAAGCCTGGCGCTGGAGGGCAGGATGGCGATCATTGCGTTCCTGCAGGGCAGTCGCGTCACCGTCGACTGGCGCCACATCATGATGAAGCGGCTGACCGTCACCGGCTCGACCTTACGCGCGAGTCCGGCGGCAAGGAAGGCGGCGCTGGCGCGCTCAATGCGCGAGAAGGTCTGGCCGCTGTTTGCCGCGGGCAAGTTGAAGCCGGTGATTCATCGCGTCTTTCCGCTGGTCGAAGCAGCGGCCGCGCACCGGCTGATGGAATCCAGCGCTCACATCGGCAAGATCATGCTGGCCGTGCGACCGTAGAGGGGCAAGCCGCTTTGGCGCCGCGCCGCGCGAGCATCCGCTGTCAGTAGGTCGCGCGGCCGCCCGACAGGTCGAACACCGCACCGGTGGAGAACGAGCAGTCGGCGGTGCAAAGCCAGGCGACCAGCGACGCGATCTCGTCGACGGTCCCGAAGCGCCCGAGCGGAATCTTCGACAGCATGAAATCGATGTGCTGCTGGGTCATCTGATCGAAGATCGCCGTCTTGACCGCCGCCGGCGTCACGCAGTTGACGCGCACGCCCGATTTGGCGAGCTCCTTGCCCAGAGATTTGGTCAGGCCGATGACCGCGGCCTTCGACGCGCTGTACGCGCTCGCGTTGGGATTGCCTTCCTTGCCGGCCACCGAGGCGATGTTGACGATGCGACCGTAGTTCTGGGCGAGCATCACCGGAACGACCGCCCGGTTGCAGTAGAAAACGCCGTTCAGGTTGACGTCGATCACCTGGCGCCAGGCATCGGCCGGGTATTCCCAGGTCGTCGTGTTCGGGCCGGTGATTCCGGCCGAGCAGACGAGCGCGTCGATACGTCCGAACGCCGCGGCCGTCGCCCGCGCCGCGCCTGCGATGCCTTCGGCGTCCGAGACGTCGACCTTGCGTACATCGGTGCCCTGCCCCAGCGTCGCCGCCGCCCGGTCCAGCGCGGTCGCATCGCGGTCCCACAGGCTGACTCGTCCGCCGCTCGCCTTCAGCCGCTGTGCAACGGCGAGGCCGATGCCGGTCGCGCCGCCGCTGATCACAGCGACCTGGCCATCGAAGTCCAGTCGATTCATTGCTGCGCACCCGTTTTGGCTGGTCGCGAATCCTAGCACGCACCGGCATCTGGCCAAGGCGCTGCAGAGCGAGCCGAAGTCGCGGCCGCTCGACAGCTCACGCCACGACGGCCCGACCGATTCCTACATCCAAATCGGACGACCGCTGATACCGCGAGCCCCGCCGCGAGCCGATAGTTGATGCTGCTCAATAGAGCATCGGCCAGCTCGCTGCGCCGGTGTATTGATGCGCGTTTCAACGACCGACGAGGAGATAGTGATGGAAGAAGGCCAACTGCGATCCA
>JBDTNP010000351.1:0-2273 GCA_039933695.1 Betaproteobacteria bacterium
GACCTGGCGCCGGCGGCGTCAGCACTGCGTCGAATCCGTCAAGCCACTCAGTGAGCGCGGCGATGATTTCGGTGCGCCTCGCCAGCGCGTCCGCGTATGCGTCGTCACCGATCGTGCGGCCTTCGTCCAGCGCCGCATTGAGCTTGGCCGACATTCTTCCTCGCTCGCGATCCTGCAATCCTCCAAGCTCACGCACCGCCTCGTGCAGCATGATTCGGCGCAACTGCGTCGGCGCATCGCGGCAGATCACAGGGAGTGCCAGCGTCGTGACGCGTGCACCCGCATTGCGCAGCACTGCGACGACGGCATCGAGCGCTTCGCGCTGCTCGCTGCTGACCGCCACCCACGGGAACTCGGGAAGCCAGGCCAGCGCCGGCGCTGGTGTCATCTCGAACGCTTCATCGGGCAGCGCGGTCGCGACTTCGCCGGCGAGCGCGCCGGCGAGCAACGTGCAATCGGCGACCGTTCGCGCGAAAACGCCCAATGTATCCAGCGTCGGGCTGAAGCGATGAACGCCGGCGAATGGCAGCACGTCCTTGCCCGGCTTGAATCCGACGATGCCGCAGTAGGCCGCCGGCCGGATCACCGAGCCGTTGGTCTGCGTGCCGATCGCGGCGGGCACCTGGCCGAGCGCGACGGCTGCCGCCGACCCCGACGAGGAACCGCCCGGCGTGCAGGCGGCGTTCCATGGATTGCGCGTCTTACCCGGCTGCATGAAGGCGAATTCGGTCGTCACCGTCTTGCCCAGGACCATGCCGCCGGCACGGTCGAGGCGTGCGATGCATTCGGCGTCGTGCGCGGGCATCGAGCCGGTGTAGATCGGCGATCCCATCTGCGTCGGCATGCCCGCGGTGGCGACGATGTCCTTGACGCCGATCGGGACGCCTTCGAGCATCGACGCGCCTCCCGAGGCGCGCCGCGCGTCCAGCGCTCCCGCGGCGGCGAGCGCACGTCCGCGATCGAGCCATGCCCATGCCTGGACATTGGCGTCGGTCGCGTCGATGCGATCGAGCAGCGACTGCGTGAGCGTCCTGCCGGTAAGCTCACCGCTACGCACCGCATCGATCGCCGCGGCGAGCGTCAGCGCGTGCGGCTCGGGCGTCATGGTTTCGCGCGCACGAGGGTGACCGGGCGCGCCGCGGCTTGGGCCTTCGGGATCGCCGCCGCAGGCAGGAAAATCGCCTGCAGGTCGTTGAGAAAGCGCTGGCCCAGCGGCGTCGGCCGCATGCGCCGGTGATCGCGTTCGATAAGCCCGCGTCGCTCGGCCTCGTCCAATGGCTTTTGCACGAGCGTCAGCGGAAAGCCGGTGCGCTCGGCGAACAGCGCGACAGCCACGCCTTCGGTCAGCCGCAACGCATTGAGCATGAACTCGAAGCCGATTTCACCGCGCTCGACCGTCCGATCCTCGGCGAGCGGCGACCCGCGCTCGACTTGCTCGATATAGTGCTGCGGCTGCTTGTGCCGGACCTGGCGCACGACGCGCTCCTGAAACGACAGCTTCGAATGAGCGCCGGCGCCTATGCCCAGATAATCGCCGAAGCGCCAGTAATTGACGTTATGCCGGCATTCGCGACCCGGCTTGGCGTAGGCCGACGTTTCGTAGTGCAGGTAGCCGGCGGCGCCGAGCGTCTGCGCGATCGCATCCTCGATGTCCGCAGACGTCTCGTCGTCCGGCAAGGCCGGCGGATAGCGATGGAACAGCGTGTTCGGCTCGATCGTCAGATGGTAGAACGACAGGTGCGGCGGTGAGAAACTCAAGGCTTGCGCGAGATCGCTTCGCGCATCGGCCAGCGTCTGCCCGGGAAGCGCGTACATCAGGTCGAGATTGACGTTGCCGAAAATCTCGATGGCCGCCGCGGCTGCGGCGCGCGCTTCATCGGCGTCGTGCACGCGGCCGAGCGCGCTCAGGAACTTCGGCTCGAAGCTCTGCACGCCGACCGAAAGCCGGTTGATGCCTGCGGCCCTGAAGCCGGCAAAGCGCGCCCGCTCGAACGTGCCCGGATTGGCCTCGAGCGTGATCTCGGCATCGGGCACGAGCGGGACCCGCGAGCGCACGCCGGCCAGAATCCCGTCGATCGCTTCCGGAGCGAAAAGGCTCGGCGTACCGCCGCCGAAAAAAACGGTGTGCACGCGGCGGCCCCAGATCGCGGGCAGCGCGAGCTCGAGGTCGGCGAGCAGCGCGTCGACATAGCGCGCTTCGGGAATTTCGCCGCGCCGTTCGTGCGAGTTGAAATCGCAGTACGGGCACTTCTTCAGGCACCACGGAATGTGGA
>JBDTNP010000352.1:0-8041 GCA_039933695.1 Betaproteobacteria bacterium
CGACGACGGCAATACGGCTGGCATTCGGCGCCCAGACGGCGAAGCGCGCGCCGCGCTTGCCGTCGCCGAACAGGTGAGCGCCGAGACGGTCGTAAAGACGGGTATGGGTGCCTTGCCGAAACAGGAAGACATCGAGGTCCGACAGCGTCGACGGCTGGGCCGACGCCCGGTCGGCATCAGGCGTCACGGCGTTTGTCAACGGATCGGCGGGGCGGGTCATATCGGAGTGGACCGGTGGATGCGGGTTTGCAAATTCTACAAGCCGCGCATGTCTTATTTGCTGCGATTCGAGCTTCTTTTTGCTCAGGACGCACGCAGTGGCCCGATTCTTAAGCGTGGCAGAGGTCTTTCGCCGGTCGAGGCCGATCGCACGCGGCTTGAGTTATGCGACGCAAGGCCCATGCCAACTCCGTCCGCGGCGCCGCGAGCTCCCTGCCGCGAGCCGTGTCGACCGCCGAAATCGCTACTGCTAAGCTAGGCGAGAAGGCGACGGGCCGAGCTACGGCAGACGTACTCAGCGCAAGACAAACATGGCGACTCGCATTCCTCCGCCCAGCGCAGCGATCGCTCGCGATGCGCTGGACCCCGACGTTCGCGCCGCGCCGGCGTTTGCTCAGCGCACGCCTGCCATGCGAACGGCGTGGCTGCTGGTGCGTGAAACCGTTTCGGGCTGGATCGATCACCGTGCGTCGAGCCTGGGCGCGGCGCTCGCATACTACACGGCGTTCTCTCTTGCTCCGCTGCTGCTGATCGCGATCGCGGTCGCGGGCATTTGGGTCGATTCGGACGTCGCCGCGCGCGCCATCGCCGATCAGGCATCGGCCCTGCTGGGGCCGCGTGCCGCCGAAGGTGTCGCATTCATGCTGCGCGCGGCGCCCCATGCGGCCAGCGGCTGGCTGGCGGGTGCCCTGGGCCTGGCGACGCTGATTGTCGGCGCGACGACGGTGCTGACCGAAGTGCAGTACGACCTCGACATGATCTGGCGCGCGCCGCCTCGAAAATCCAGCGGCATGGTCGCCGCGCTCGGCTCACGGCTGCTGTCGTTCGGTCTGGTGATTTGCATCGGCTTTCTGTTCCTTGCCTCGCTGGTCGCCAGCACGGCGCTCTCGACGCTTTCGGCGCACGGCATCGCAGTCCTCCCGGGATCGCCCGTGGTGCTCACGACCGTGCATGTCCTCGCCTGGGGCGTGATGCTGACGATTTGCTTCGCGCTGCTGTACAAATGGCTGCCCAACATACGGCTGGCGTGGGGCGAGGTTCTTGCCGGCGCATTGGTGACGACCGTGCTGTTCAGCATCGGCAGGCTGCTGATCGGCATCTACCTCACGCATACCGCGACCGCGTCGATGCACGGCGCCGCGGGCGCGCTGATCATCCTGCTGCTCTGGTTCTACTATTCGGCGCAGGTGTTCTTGCTGGGCGCTGAATTCACCGCGGTCTATGCCCGCCGCCTCGGCTCGCTCGCGGGAGCCTCGCCGCCGGCCGCTGCGGCAGCCGCGACGTACGACTAACACCGACGAGCAGGCGCGCGCGCCGTGTGACACCGGACCCGCGGCGCAGCGCGACCAGTGCTGGTCCAGCCTCACCACGCAGTAGAGCGGCGTCAGCCCGAAGTGCCAGAAGCTGACCGGCAGCGCGCTCGATGCGTGCATACACCAGGGTGCGGTGGCCGACAACGCCCGCAAGGAGACGTTGTCACGCATGAAAAAGAGAGCGCTGCGCTCTCTTTATTTGTAAATCGTCCGGACACCATCGGCCGGGCGTCCCATGGCTCAGCCGCCGGTCGTCTCGCCTCCCATCACCTGGATGATCGTTCCGGTGATGTACGACGAGTCGGCCTCGGACGCGAGGAACACATAAGTCGGCGCGAGCTCTTCCGGCTGCGCTGGCCGTCCCATCGGATTGTCCTGTCCGAACTTGGCAACGCGATCCGGCGTCATGCCGGCATCCGATGGATTCAGCGGCGTCCACACCGGACCGGGCGCAACCGCATTTACGCGAATGCCGCGCTCGATCAGCTCGAGCGCCAGTGTCTTGGTGAATGCGTTGATCGCGCCCTTGGTCGCCGAATAGTCGGGCAGTTCTTTCGAACCCAGGATGCCGGTTTCCGAGCTGGTGGCGATGATCGCTGCGCCACGCTGCATGTGGCGAAGCGCAGCGCGCGCGAGCCAGAAGTAGGCATAGATGTTGGTCTTGAACGTCCTGTCGAATTCCTCATCGCTCACATCGGCGAGCGACTTCTTGCGCTGCTGGTGGGCGGCATTCGCCACAAGGATATCGAGACGGCCGAACTCTTCGACTGTTCGTTCCACCGCCTGGTCGCACCCCTCGACGCCGGAAAGATCGCCCGGAATCTGCAGGCATTTCGTACCGGCTGCTTCGACCGCGGTCCGGGTTTCGTCGGCGTCGGACTGTTCCGCCGGCAGATAGCAGATCGCGACGTTCGCGCCTTCGCGAGCATAGAGCAGGGCGACGGCGCGGCCGATGCCGGAATCGCCGCCGGTGACCAACGCGACTTTGCCTTCGAGCTTGCGGGCGGCGCGGTAGCGATCGGCGCGGTAGCGTGGACGGGGATCGAGCTCGGATTCGAGGCCCGGCGCGGGTTGGTGCTGCTCCGCGAACGGCGGCCGGGGTTGCTCCAGCGGCGGAGGAGCGAGCTCGGTCGAGTGACGTTGCAGACCCTTGGCTTTGGACTGCGACCGGGTCTTGGCGGTGGCGGCGTAGTTCATCGGCAAGATTTGATCGTCAAAACCCGGCCCCCGGCCGCCGACGGGGGCGTCGGCGCCGAATGCTATTTGTGCGCCAGCTTTTGCTCGGTGAAGAGCAAGGAGATCTTGTTCGCGGGCGGCCGCGGTTCGTCTCGCTGCGTTTCCTGCGCGCGAGCTTCGCGTCTGAGCCGCGCGAAGGTCTTGCGCAGATCGGTGTCAATGCTCGGTGTATATCGGAACGTCGGGTCGAGAACGGACTTCATGAACACTCCCAGTCGGCCTTGCAACGTCGCAAACGTTACACAAAGCGAACAATGATGGCTGTCGGCGTTTGTCTGATTTTTTCCCCGCCAAGCATGCGCTTGCTATAGGACGCTCTCCTACACCCATCGGCATGCCTCTTGCTCCCATCCGCTTAACCGCTGTGGCGGCCGAATCCGTGGTCCCCTTCCACCGACTTGCACATAGATGACGACGCATCCAAGCCGCTGGTTACGCAAGCTCGGCCCCGGCGTCATTACCGGCGCCGCCGACGACGATCCGAGCGGCATAGCGACCTACTCGCAGGCGGGGGCGCAATTCGGTTTTGCGCTCGGCTGGACGGTGGTCCTGACGCTGCCGCTGATGATCGGGATACAGATGATCAGCGCGCGCATCGGCCGGGTCACCGGGCACGGCCTCGCCAGCAATATTCGCCGCCATTACCCGGCGCCGGTGCTTTACGCGGTCGTCGCGCTGCTGTTCGTCGCGAATACGATCAATGTGGCTGCCGACATCGCCGCGATGGCCGAAAGCGTGCACTTGGTCGCAGGCGGCCCCACCCAGCTCTATGCGGTCGCCTTCGGGGCAGTATGTCTGGGCCTCGAGGTGTTCATGTCGTACCGCAAGTATGTGCGTTACCTCAAATGGCTGACGCTTGCGCTGTTTGCATATGTGGGCGTCGTGCTCTCGGTCGATGTGCAGTGGGGCCAAGTGCTCGCGGGGATCGCGCTGCCGCGAATGGAATTGTCTGCCGCGGCGGTGACGCTGGTCGTCGCGATCTTCGGCACGACGATCAGCCCGTATTTGTTTTTCTGGCAGGCGGCACAGGAAGTCGAGGAGTCCGCCGCGGCGGCTTCGGGCGGCAAGCGCGCCAACGCGGCCTCGACCGGTCGTCAACTACAGCGCATCGAGCTCGACACGATCGCCGGCATGACCTTCTCGAATCTGATTGCGCTGGCGATCATCGTCAGCGCCGCGGCGACTCTGCATCCGGCGGGCATCACGCACATCGAAACCTCGGCCCAGGCAGCCGAAGCGTTGCGGCCCATCGCCGGACCTTTCGCCTTCGCTCTTTTCTCCCTGGGCATCGTGGGCACCGGCATGCTGGCGGTGCCAGTACTCGCCGGATCGGCTGCCTACGCTGTCGCCGAAACGTTTCGCTGGAAGCACGGACTCGATTTGAAGCCGCACCAGGCTCGAGGCTTCTATGCGATCGTCGCCTTGGCAACGGCGGGCGGCGTGGTGCTCAACTTCACCGGCATCGATCCGATTCGCGCCCTGGTCTGGGCCGCGGTGATCAACGGCGTCGCGGCGGTTCCGATCATGGCCGTAATGATGTTCCTCGCGACCGACCGGCGCGTGCTGGGAAAGTCCACCGTGCATCGCTGGCTGAAGCTCGCCGGCTGGCTTGCGATGGCGACCATGGCCGCGGCGGTGGCGGCGATGCTGCTGCTCTGAACTTGCAAGAGGCGCCGCGGCCCCAGGCTAGGAGCCGCTTGTAAGCGCTGCACGAGGCCGGTAGCATCGCCACAGGGGGAAATTGCGATGAGTCCCGGGTACGCGCTGCATGGGCCGGTGGCGGTGATCACGCTCGACAATCCGCCGGTCAACGGCATGAACCATGCGTTGCGCACAAGCATCGTTGAAGGGATCGACCGCGCGCAGGCCGATTCGTCGGTAAGTGCCATTGTCCTGACCGGCGCCGGAGGCCTGTTCTCGGGTGGCGCGGACATCCGCGAATTCACCACGCCGCAGGCGCGGGCCGAGCCGACGCTGCCAACCGTCATCGCCATCGTCGAGGCGAGCGAGAAGCCCGTCATCGCCGCGATCGGCGGCAGCTGCATGGGCGGCGGGCTTGAGCTGGCACTCGGCTGTCACTTCCGCATCGCCGCCCCTCACGCGCAAATCGCGCTGCCCGAGGTGAAGCTGGGACTCTTGCCCGGCGCCGGAGGCACGCAAAGGCTGCCGCGAGCGATCGGGGTCGAGGCCGCGCTAAACATGATCGTTTCGGGCGCCAGCATGCCTTGCGAACGCTTTCGCGGCACGGCGTTGTTCGACGCCGTCGTCGACGGCGATCTGTTGCAGGGCGCCCTGACGTTTGCTTCGAGCACGCGCGCCAAACAGCGCCCTTTGCCGCGCGTGCGCGACATCGTCATCGCCTATCCGAATGCCGATGCACTGTTCCAGTTTGCACGTAATACCGTCGGCGCCATGGCGCGCGGCTTTCCCGCGCCCCTCAAGTGCATCGAAGCGGTGGCGGCGGCGGTGGCGATGCCGTTCGAAGAGGGCCTGCGTTTTGAACGGGACTTGTTCATCCAGCTTGCGCAGACACCCGAATCACGCGCGCTGCGGCACGCATTTTTTGCCGAGCGCTCGGCGGCCAAGATTCCCGATGTTCCTTCCGGCACCCCATCCCGCGCGATCAACGCCGCCGCGGTCATCGGCGCGGGGACGATGGGCAGCGGCATTGCGATCTGCCTGCTCGACGCCGGCATTCCGGTAACGGTCCTGGAAACGAAGCAGGAAGCGCTCGACAAGGGCATCGCTACCATCCGCTCGCACTACGACAAAGCCCTGGCCAAGGGCCGCCTTGCCGCCGGCGAGCCCGAGCGCAGGATCGGCATGCTGAAGCCGACACTCGACTACGATGATCTTGCCGGCGCGGATCTGATCATCGAGGCCGTGTTCGAGGACCTTGCGGTCAAGAAGCAGGTGTTCGAGCGTCTGGACGCGGTGGCGAAGCCCGCCGCGGTCCTCGCCAGCAATACGTCTACCCTGGATCTGAACAAGATCGCCGGCTTCACCGCGCGCCCACAGAACGTCGTCGGCATGCATTTCTTCAGCCCGGCGAACGTGATGAAGTTGCTCGAGGTCGTGCGCGGCGCCAGGACGGCTGACGATGTGCTGGTCACCGTCATGAACGTCGCCAAGAAGATGCGCAAAACCGCCGTCGTCTCGGGCGTATGCGACGGTTTCATCGGCAATCGCATGATCGAGCAGTACCTGCGCCAGGCGCTTTTTCTGCTCGACGAAGGGGCGTCGCCCGGGCAGGTCGATCGCGCGCTGGAGAAGTTCGGCATGGCGATGGGGCCGTTTCGCATGAGCGACCTCGCCGGCAACGACGTCGGCTGGTACATCCGCAAGCGCCGCTATGTCGAATCGCCGCAGCTTGTCTATTCGCGGATCGCCGACCGGCTTGGCGAGCTCGGCCGCTTCGGGCAGAAGACCGGCCTGGGCTGGTACCGGTACGAACCGGGACGCCGCGACGCGCTGCCCGATCCGGCAGTCGACGCCCTGATCGCGAGCTACCGGACCGAGCTTGGCACGACGCCGCGCAAGATCGCGGATCAGGAGATCGTCGAGCGCTGCATCTATGCGCTGGTCAACGAAGGCGCGCGCATAGTGGAAGACGGCATCGCATCGCGCGCTTCGGACATCGACGTCGTCTATCTGACCGGCTACGGGTTTCCGCTATATCGCGGCGGGCCGATGCATTACGCCGACACCGTCGGCCTGTTCAACGTGATCCGCGCGATGCGGAGGTTCGCCGCCTCGGGCCGCGGCGATCCGGCGTTCTGGCAGCCCGCGCCGCTGTTGGCCCGGCTCGCCGCCGAGGGCAAGACGTTCAATAGCTAGGGCATGCCGTCATGACCGACGCAGTCGTCGTATCGTACGCGCGCACCGGACTCGCGAAGTCCTGGCGCGGCGCGCTCAACATGACGCACGGCGCGACCATGGGCGCCCACGTCGTCCGGCACGCAATCGAACGCGCAGGGCTCACGCCGGGCGAAGTCGACGACGTCCTGATCGGATGTGCGTTTCCCGAAGGCGCTACCGGATACAACATTGCGCGCCAGATCGCGATCCGCGCCGGTTGCCCCGTCAGCGTTCCCGGCGCGACGATCAATCGCTTCTGCTCGTCGGGCCTGCAGACGATCGCGCTAGCCGCGCAACGCATCATCGCGGGCGAGGCCGACGCGTTCGTCGCCGGCGGCGTCGAATCGATTTCGTGCGTGCAGAACGAAATGAACAAACACATGCTGCGCGACCCCTGGCTCGTCGAGAACAAACCCGCCATTTACTGGCCGATGCTGGAGACCGCGGAGAACGTCGCGCGACGCTACGGCATCCCTCGCGAGGCGCAGGACGAGTACGGTGCGCGCAGCCAGCAGCGGGCGGCTGCGGCCGCGTCGGCGCACCGGTTCAACGCGGAAATCGTGCCGCTGGCGGTGACGATGGGGGTCGCCGACAGGGAGTCCAATCGCATTTACACGCGCGAGACGACGCTTGCGTCGGACGAAGGCATCCGCGCCGACACGACCTACGAGGCAGTGGCCAAGATCAAGCCCGCATTGCCCGGAGGCGTCATTGCCGCCGGCAACGCCAGCCAGTTCTCCGATGGCGCGGCGGCATGCGTCCTCGTCAGCGACAAGCTCGCCGCGAGCCGCGGCCTGGAGCCGCTTGGGATATTCCGTGGTTTCGCCGTCGCCGGCTGCGAGCCCGACGAAATGGGCATCGGACCGGTCTTCGCCGTACCTAAGCTCCTCGCGCGGACCGGCGTGAACATCGACGACGTCGGCCTGTGGGAGCTCAACGAGGCGTTCGCCGTCCAGGTCATCTACTGCCGCGATAAGCTGGGCATACCCGACGACCGTTTGAACGTCGACGGCGGAGCGATCGCAGTCGGCCATCCTTACGGCGTGTCGGGAACGCGACTTGCCGGCCACGCCCTGCTCGAAGGCAAGCGTCGCGGCGTCAAGTACGTCGTGGTGACGATGTGCATAGGCGGCGGCATGGGCGCCGCCGGCTTGTTCGAGGTCGCGTAGCGTGCGGGGTTCGGCCTATCTTGAGTCAAGCCTGGTCGTCTGCCCACAACCGTCGCCAGCCTTCGTGACCGAGGTGGCGCAGTGTCTCGATGTTTCGCTCGTAGATCGCGGCGGCTTCGGGAAACGCCGCCACGGCGCGATCGACGCTCGCCTCGCGCAGAAGATGCAGCATCGGGTGCGGTGAACGGTTGGTGCAGTTCGCGATGTCGCCGCAGGCACTGCCGGCGAACTCGTAAGCGGGGTGGA
>JBDTNP010000353.1:0-4337 GCA_039933695.1 Betaproteobacteria bacterium
GATGAACTTCACCTGCAAGACGGTCAAGGTGGGCTCGGGATATCAGATCATCTGGAACGCGCAAAAACTCGCGTCCTTGCCACCGGCAATGCACGACTTGCTGTTCTTCCACGAGTGCGCGCATGCGAAGGTCCCGACCACCGAGGAGGTGGAGGCGAACTGCGTCGGACTGAAGGATATGCGCGCGGCGGGACGGGCGGGCTTCGCCGTCGAAGCGAAGCTCGCCACGTTCTACGGCGCGACCAACGGTTACTGGGTCAATACCTTGCAGTGCGCCAACGCTGAAGCGAAACCGGCGGGCGCCGCGCGGTCCGCGCCACCCTAAGACAGCATCGGCAATCTGGCGCGGCGTCAACCGCGATGGATCCATCCGTTGACGGTGAACCGCGCGTCGCGAAACTGCCTGGACGGAACCTCGACCATCGTCACCTCGTGCATCACCGCGGCCTGGAAGAACACGATGCTGTTATGGCGCGGCTCGATTCGCTGAAAGCTATCAGTGCGCGCCAGCTTGCCATTGCGGAGCACGTCGTCGTAGATCAGCAACTCGCCGCCGTTGAATGCCTTCGGCTGGCGATTGAAGTAATAGACATAGGTGAACTGCCGCCGCACCGTTTCGTTGACCCCCGAATCGGTGTGCACGCGAAAAAAGCTGCCGTCGGTGTTCGCCGTAATCTGGCACTCGATCTGCGTCACCGGAAACGGCGCCATGCGCAAGCGCGGGATGACTTCGGGCATGACGGCGCGAATCCTCCCGACGATCTTGCGCGAAAGGTCGTCCGGCGGATTGAGAACGAACGAATGCCGGTAGTCTTCCTTGCTGTCGCTGACGCCGGAAGGCACGAACAAATTTTCCGCGGCGAATACCCGATCCATCAGCGATTCGAGCTCATCGGCCGGAAGGAAGCCGTCGAGTTGAGCCAGCGCATGCCGGATCACCGTGCCTGGCGCGAGCGTTGGTAGGCTCATCGAAGGAAATCGCGGCGGAGTCGGAAGGGAAAGCAGGATTGCAGGCCATTATCGGCCGCGGGCAACGCTTCAGGCAAGGAGGGCGTGCGCCTAAGACGCCGGCGCGCACATCGCGACCCCGGCGGAGCCGGATCCTTCGGCGAGCCAGCCGGCAGCGATCATCTGGCCCTGAATCGCGCGCGAGGTCGTGTAGCGATGATCGACCGCGCCGGGCTGGTTGTTGTACAGGCGATAAACGGGCACGGTCCCTGCCGTACATGAGCCATCGCCGGCGTCCGGAAGTGCCACGATAAAGACGTTCGAGGATTCGAGCAGCCATTCGTCCGGCAGCCACGCGGCGATGGCCGCGCACTCTTCGGCGTAGGCGCTGAAAAAATGCGAATGCTGTCCGCCGCCGAGCCGGCCGAAAAAACGGCAGACCGGCGACATGTTCGGCTCGATTGCATTGTCCGCCGCGTAGGCGAAAAAGGCCTCGCCGGTCCGCGCCCAGCCGGGGATGAGGCCGGAGTCGAGCGCGGCGATTTCGTCGCGATCGACGGTCAGAAAATAATCGCCGGGATCGCGGCGGAATTCGAGCACCTCGACCTCCGTGGCGACGCGCGGCAGCGCCGCCGTCGAGACGCGGCCCGAATTCGGATCGGCCATCAGCGCCGCCTCGTCGACCGCCTCGAAGTCGTCGCCGGTCAGGCGTCCGAGCTGATGCAGCTCGTTGTCGTCCCAGCGCGGGTCGGGTGCTCCGCTCAGGAACCAGCTGCTGCCGTTGTCGGCCAGAAACATGCCGTACTTCTTCAGCGCCCGCAGGATCACCTGCACATTCGGGCCGAAGCTCGCAATATCGACGCTCGCCTTCAGCCGGAAGCGCTGTCCCATCGGCGGGTAGTTGGCTCCGGAGAGGCTCGACGCCTTGTGCCGCGCCGGCCAGATGAAGGCATTGCGCGTCTGCGGCGCGGTAAAACGCAGCGCGTGCGGGATCTCGCCGGCGACGACTTCCTCGTAGCGAACGAGGCCGGGCAATATCGGCAGCCCGGCCGCGTCGGCGGACGTCCATCCCGCCGGGCGCAGAGTATTGCCGTTCAGATCGAATATCGCGCCCGACCCCGCATGCCAGCTGCCGTCGGGATTCGGATAATCGGCGAAGAGCTCGTAGAGCTTGCCGCCGTCGCGATCGACGATCAGCACGTGCCGATCGCCGGTTGACGAAGGACCTCCTTCGATCGGCGCGTCCGGCGGCACCGGATACGGCCCGGCGTCGCTCTCGTCGGCATAATCGAAGGTGACCGTGACACCGGGCTGGGTGCCGGGAACGACGATGAAGGGTATGCCGTTCGGCGCACCGTTGTAGACGGTGCCGAAATCGGCATGCATCGTCTTCGCCGCACCTATTGTCGTGACATACGCCGCCGAATTCGTGTCGACCGGGAGCGCATCGATGGCGACGTTCCAGACGTTATCCGGCGGGAACATCGGCCGCACCGTCAGTATGGTCGATGCGGCTGCCGGAAAGATGCAGGCGAGCATGAGCCCGGCGGACATCAAGGGGCGAAACGCAAGCGGCATGGGTTCCCTTTCAGCAGAGCGTCGGATGCGGAGTATGCCATTATCATAAGGCGGCGTCGCGGCGATTGATGTGTGCGCGGCCGCGAGGCGGGTGTGACGCCCCGGGTTGACTCCTGGCGGTCCGGCCCCAAACTATCGTGCATGCCACCTGTCACGACCGCGCTGATCGTAGCCAACGTCGCGGTCTTCCTGCTGCAAAGCGTCGCGCCCGGCCTGGTCGCGCAATTCGCGCTCTGGCCGCTGGCCGCCTCCGAGCTCAACGCCGGCGTGTCGTTCGCGCCCTGGCAGCTGCTGACCTACGCTTTCCTGCACGGCGGCCTGATGCATCTGGCGTTCAACATGTTCGCGCTGTACATGTTCGGCAGCGCGGTAGAGCGCGTGTTCGGCGGACGGCGCTACCTGACGTTCTATATCGTCTGCGTGCTTTCAGCCGCCGTCGCGCAGCTGATCGTCTCGGCCGTCACCGGCATGATTTATCCGACCGTCGGCGCCTCGGGCGGCATCTTCGGCATCCTGCTCGCCTACGGCATGTATTTTCCGAACAACCGGGTCATGCTGTTGTTCCCGCCGATTCCGATGCCGGCGCGGGTGTTCGTCGTCGTCTACGCGCTGGTCGAGCTGTTCCTGGGCGTCACCGGCACGCAGGAAGGCGTCGCCCACTTCGCTCACCTCGGCGGCATGGTTGGCGGTTTTCTGATGCTGCGTTACTGGCGCAGCACGGCGGGGCGCTGGCGCGTTCGCTGACGATCGCGAGCTTCAGCGCGCGAGCCACGCCTGCACGCGCGCGTGGCTCAAGACCTCGGGATTGACGACAAATTGCGGCCTGCGGCCGGCAAGCGCGTCGACGATGCTGGTGAGCCCGGTCGACGCCATGTTGTGAAAACATTCGTCGGTCCAGCAGAGCGAATGCGGCGTGACGATGACGTTGTCCATCGCCAGCAGCGGGTTGGCCGGGTCGACCGGTTCCTGCTCGAATACGTCGAGCGCCGCGCCGGCGATGAGGCGAGCCTGAAGCGCCTCGATCAGCGCCGGCTCGTCGACCACGGAACCGCGCGCGACATTGATCAGATACGCTCCGGGCCGCATCTCGCGAAGGGCCGCCGCATCGATCAGATGATGCGTTGCCGGCGAGAGAAGGCAGCAGACGACGACAAAGTCGGACTGTTGCAGCAGCTCCTGCAGCGCGACCTTGCGCGCACCGAGGTAAGCCAGCTCGATCGCGTCGACCTGCGGATCGGCCGCAAGCAGCTTCAGATCGAACGTGCGCGCCATGCTCATCAGCTCGCGGCCGATGCGGCCCGCCCCGATTACGCCGAGCGTGCGGCCGGTGAGCCCGAGCCCCATGTTGTCCATCCGCTCGTGCCAGCGCCCGGTGCGGGTCAGCCGGTCCTTCAGGAAAAGCTTGCCGGCGAGCGCCAGCAGGAAAGTCAGCGCGGTCGTCGCGACCGGTCGCGGCATCGAGCTCGGCGTGTTGGTGACCAGAACGCCGGCGCGCGTCATCGCCGGAACGTCGACGGTGTCGTAGCCGACGCCATGCCGTGCAACGACGCGAAGCCGGCAATCGGCGCGCGCCACCGCGGCCTCCGGCACGCGGGCGGTGTTGACGTAGATCGCGTCGTAGCGTGCAGCGTGGTCGGCATCGATCGCAGGCACGATCTTCGGCAGGTATTCCCATTCGAGATCGCGCGCGCTGTCGAGAATTTGCAGCGCAGCCCGTCCGAACGCCGGCTCGCCGCGGGAGTCGAGGATGTCGCGCGGGACGGCGACGCGGAATTTGGCGCTCACCGTGCTCCCCCGTGGGTGGGCTCATC
>JBDTNP010000354.1:0-6394 GCA_039933695.1 Betaproteobacteria bacterium
CCAGGCGCACCTGCGCAACGGCCTGGCGATGGGCGCCAACCGCGCCATCCACGTGCTCAGCGACCAGCCGGTGCAGCCACTGGCCGCAGCGCGCGCGCTGCTCAAGCTGGTCGAGAAGGAGCAGCCGGGCCTGGTGATCCTGGGCAAGCAGGCGATCGACGACGACGCCAACCAGACCGGGCAGATGCTCGCGGCCCTCCTCGGCTGGGCGCAGGCGACGTTCGCCTCCAAGGTCGATGTCGCCGGCGACGGCGTCACCGTCCGGCGCGAAATCGACGGCGGCATGGAGACGATCGCGATGAAGCTGCCGGCGATCATCACGACCGACCTGCGGCTGAACGAGCCGCGCTATGCGACGCTCCCCAACATCATGAAGGCGAAGAAAAAGCCGTTGGAGACGACGACGCCGGATGCGCTTGGCGTCGACGTCGCGCCGCGCCTGACGACCCTCAAGGTCGTCGAGCCTGCGAAGCGCAAGGGCGGCGGCAGGGTGGCCGACGTCAAGGAGCTGGTCGCGAAGCTCCGCAACGAGGCGAAGGTTATCTAGACCCTCATGAGCGTCCTCGTCGTCGCCGAGCACGACCACGCGGCGCTGAAGAGCGCGACGCTCAATACGGTTGCGGCCGCGCAGAAGATCGGCGGCGACGTTCACCTCCTGGTCGCCGGACACAACGCCGCGGGTGCGGCAACGGCCGCGGCAGAGGTTGCCGGGGTCGCCAAAGTGCTGCACGCCGATGCGGCGCAGCTCGCTGCGCAGACGGCCGAGAACCTGGCCGCGCTGGTCGTCGGGCTGGCTGCGCCGTACACGCACATCCTGCTGCCGGCGACGGGCTTCGGCAAGAACGCCGCACCGCGGATCGCCGCGCTGCTCGACGTCGCGCAGATCTCCGACATCGTCGCCGTCGAAGGGCCAGACACCTTCGTGCGTCCGATCTACGCCGGCAACGCCTTCGCCACCGTGCAGTCGAAGGAGGCGAAAAAAGTCATCACCGTGCGGACGACTGGATTCGATCCGGTCGCGGCCAGCGGCGGCAAAGCGCCGGTCGAAAGCGCTCCGGCGACCGCCGATACGGGCCTCACCCAGGTACTCGGCCAGGAGCTGACCAAGTCCGATCGACCGGAGCTCACCAGTGCCCGCGTCGTCATTTCCGGCGGCCGGGGAATGCAGAACGGCGAGAACTTCAAGATGCTCGAGGCGCTGGCCGACAAGCTGCATGCCGCGATAGGGGCCTCGCGCGCTGCGGTCGATGCCGGATACGTGCCCAACGACTACCAGGTCGGCCAAACCGGCAAGATCGTCGCTCCGGACCTGTACATCGCCATCGGCATCTCGGGGGCGATCCAGCACCTCGCCGGCATGAAGGACAGCAAGGTGATCGTCGCGATCAACAAGGATGCCGAGGCGCCGATATTCCAGATCGCCGACTACGGCCTGGTCGGCGATCTGTTCGAAATCGTTCCGGCCCTGACCGCCGAGCTCGGATAGGATGCCGATGAGCGCCTATCGCGCCCCGCTGGCCGAAATTCGCTTCGTGCTGCACGAGCTCGCGGGCCTCGATCAGGTGAGCAAACTCCCCGGCTTCGAGGACGCGACCCCCGACACCGTCGACGCCATACTCGACGAAGCGGCCAAGTTCGCGACCGACGTGCTCGACCCGTTGAACGCCACCGGCGACCGCGAAGGCGCGCAATGGCAGGAAGGCGGACGCGTGAAGACGCCAACCGGGTTCAAGGAGGCCTATAAGCGCTTCGCCGACAACGGCTGGAACGGCCTGACCAAGAATCCCGAGCACGGCGGCCAGGGCCTGCCGCAGCTGGTCGCCACGGCGGTCGAGGAAATGTGGCACGGCGGGAACATGGCGTTCGCGTTGTGCCCGATGCTGACCCAGGGCGCGATCGAGGCGCTGGAGCTTTGCGGCTCGGACGCGCTGAAGTCGATGTTCCTCGACAAGATGGTCGCCGGCGTCTGGACCGGTACGATGAACCTGACCGAGTCGCAGGCGGGCTCCGATCTCGCCGCCGTGCGCACGCGCGCGGTGCCGCAAGCCGACGGCAGCTTCCGGCTCTACGGTCAGAAGATCTTCATCACCTACGGCGAGCAGGACTACACCGACAACATCGTGCATCTGGTGCTGGCGCGGACGCCGACGGCACCCGAAGGTGTCAAGGGCATATCGCTTTTCGTCGTGCCGAAATTTCTGGTCAACGCCGACGGCAGTCTCGGTGCGCGCAACGACGTGCACTGCGTATCGATCGAGCACAAGCTCGGCATCCACGCGAGCCCGACCGCGGTGCTCGCCTACGGCGACCACGGCGGTGCGGTCGGCTACCTGGTCGGCGAGGAAAATCGCGGCCTCGAGTACATGTTCATCATGATGAACCTCGCGCGCTTTTCGGTCGGCATCGAAGGCATCGGCATCGCCGAGCGCGCCTATCAGCGAGCACGTGCGTATGCACGCGATCGCGTGCAGGGCAGGGCACCGGGCCTCGACAAGGCGGCACCGACGGCGACGATCCTGCAACATCCGGACGTGCGCCGCATGCTGCTGACGATGAAGGCGCAGACCGAAGCGATGCGCGCGGTCGCCTACGTCACCGGCGCGGCACTCGACAACGCGCGCCGGCATCCGGATGCCGGGGCCCGCAAGCAGCACCAGGCGTTCGCCGATCTGATGATACCGATCGTCAAGGGCTGGAGCACCGAGCTGGCGCAGGAGGTCACCTATCTCGGCGTCCAGGTCCACGGCGGCATGGGCTTTATCGAGGAGACCGGCGCCGCCCAGGATTATCGCGACGCGCGCATCACCACCATTTACGAAGGCACGACGGCGATCCAGGCCAACGATCTCGTCGGGCGCAAGACGGCGCGCGACGGCGGCACGGTGGCGCGCGCGGTTTGCGATGAAATCGGCAAAGTGGCGACCGACCTTGCCGCGTCCAGCGACGTCGACTTGAGACGCATCGGCGCCGAGCTTGCGAAGGCCAGCGTGGCGCTCAGGCAGGCTGTCGACTGGGTGGTTCCGGCGTTCGCGGCCTCGACGCGCGCGGCGCACGCCGCGTCGGTGCCGTATTTGCGCCTTTGGGGGCTGGTTGCCGGCGGATGGCAGCTTGCGCGTGCTGCCCGCGCGGCTTCGCTGCGGCTAGCCGAAGGCGGCGACCCCGATTTCTGCCGAGGCAAGATCGCTACCGCGCGGTTCTATGCCGAATGCCTGCTACCGCAGGCCGCCGGGTGGTCGCACGCGATCACGCACGGCATCGACGCCGTGCTGGCGCTGGCCGACGCGCAGTTCTGATCACTGACAGCATTTCGGGGGCGCGCCGCAGGGCCGCGCGACGCCATTTGCTGGAGTCGGACACCGGGAGGCCGGTCCTTAATTGCGCTCGCGGTCATGCAATCCCCGTGTCGCGAAATCTTACAATCGCCGTCCGTGACGGGCCCTAGTTGTAGCGAACCTATTGAAACGCAAGACGTAGCACGGAAGTTGCTTGTGGGCGAGAGCAGACCCGCGCAAAAGTAAGGCGGGCCAGCACCATTCTTGAGGGGGAGCCAATGAAGGGTCCGATCGTCACTGCGGCCGCCGTGGCGGCTCTTGCTATTGTTTCGCAATCGTCGCAGGCCTCCATTGCTACGATCGACGGGGGCTACGAAGCTTGTTCGTATGACACGCCCTGTCTAATCTTTCACAACACCAGCGGATTTGCGTTTACCAATGCGCAGATGGAGTTGACCGGGTACCAGGGCAGGAACAATGGAATCGACGAGATAGTTGCGTTGCCGGACATGCCGGCCAGCGTGGATACGAAAATCGACTGGAACCAGAATTTCATCCAGCCGGGGGTGCTGTTCGCCCAGGACTACGATGACGAATACGGCGGAAGTGGTGACCCCTGTCCGGCCAACCCCATTAATTCGTTCTACTGTGCCTTCGTCGGCAATTTTAGCGTGACCTTCACGGCGATGTGGAACGGGCAGTCGATCTTTTCCCAGTTCAGCCCGCACAACAATTTCACCGGAGGTTTCGTGCCATGGGAAGGCTTGAACAGCCTCGGCCAGTCAGAAGACCCCTGCTGCGACGTGCATAACGGTACCGTCGGGGGCATCCTCGCAGTCATCGACGTAGGCACGCCGAACCCCGACTTCAACCCGAATGGCACGCCGGAGCCCGCGACCCTGGCGCTGCTTGGACTGGGCCTCGCGGCGCTCGGCCTGCGGCGGCGCAAGACCGAATAAGCGCACCCAACGCAATAGACGAATGACGGCGGTTGTCCTGCGGGACAACCGCCGTTGTCTTTTGACGGACGGTGCTCAGCTCTGCCGCGACGACGACGCTTCGCTTTCCGCCGCCGGCAGCAGGCGCCCAAACTCGCCGAGCCAGGCCTCGTATTGCCGCCAGCGCGCTACCGAAGTCCGATAAATCGGCTGGCGCGCCTGCCACAGGCTGGGTGTGGCTATCGCGCGCGAATTGCGTTCGTGCCGCAGGCACGCGTCGTCCCAATCGAGGCCGCAGAAGCCGATGATCCGCCTCGCGCTGTGCTCCTGATTCCCGACTACGGCCTCGTAGTCGATTTCCAGCAGGCGATCCGGCGGCAGCACCCGTCGCCAATGTTCCATCAACCGGAGATATTGCTCGTAGTAAAAAACGAGGTTCGAGCGGTCGTGCGCGAAGTCTGGTGAGCGCGTGTAGGGAGTAAAAAACATCGAGAGGCAGTTGTCCACCGGATGGCGTCGACAGTGGATAACGCGCGCCTTGGGCAGCAGCAGATGCACCAGTCCGAGCAGCAGGAAATTTGTCGGCATCTTGTCCGTTACGCGGCGAGCCGAGGGGGCGATCGACTGCAACAGTCGGCAGTAGCCGGCCGCCAGATCGCGTGTCTCGTTGGCACCGAGCGTACCGGCGAGCGCATCGCCTATGCGGGCCCCTCGATCACCCCAGAAGCGCAGCTCACCACCGCCGCCGACTTCCGGATGATTGGAGACGATCTGCTCGATCAATGTCGTTCCCGAACGGATCATGCCGACGATGAGAACCGGCAGCTCGCTTTGCGAGCCGAGCCCGGCGTGCCGCGCAAAGAGATCCGGCGTGAACGTAGCGATCAGCCGGTCGATATTCGCCGCGTGTTTCCCGCGATCGATCGAGCGACCCGATCGACGAAGCCTTTCCGCCACGATCCGGTTCGCCTCCTCGAAATGCCGCATCGCAGCGGCATGGTCGCGGCCGTCGTCGGCGGCCTTGCCCAGGGCATAGTGGAGATGGGCGCGATCACGCTCGCCAAGTCTCCCATCGCCGAGCAGCGCCCGCATGCGCTCCAGCATCGGTGCTTCCGCGTCAGTCACTCTTTTGGAAAAAGCCATGCCGAGATACGCCTCGCTGCGCGCCGGCTGGAGCGCGACGACCCGCGCGAAGCTCGCGACGGCGTCGTCGAATCGCCCAAGCTGCTGCAGGATCTCGCCGAGCCGCTGGTGCGCGTCATCGGAGTCCGGAGCGACAGCGACCGCGGCTCGCGCGACGCTCTCGGCTTCGACCGGCCGCCCGAGTTCGGCGAACGTCCGCGCCAGCTTCAGGCGACCGTGTGCCGAGTCGGGCAGCAGCGCCAACGCGTGCGCAAAGCATTGTTCCGCGTCGTCGCGGTTGCCGCCGACGAGCAACAGATGGCCCAGTCTCGCATGCGCCTCGGCAAAGTCGGGAGCGAGGGCGACCGCGCGGGAGAGCGAGGCTGCTGCGTCGCTCTCCCGCCCCTGCAACTGCCGGACATGGCCGAGATTGTAGTGGAGGATCGCAAGCTGCGGCTGAAGCGCGACGGCGCGCTCGAAGCACGCCGCGGCCTCCGTCAGGCGCCGCTCCCCGAGGTAGCTGACGCCGAGATTATTGTGGGTCGTGGCGTCGCCCGGCGCGAGCCGCACCGCTTCTAGCCCGACCGCTATCGCTTCCGAAAAGTGGAGATCCCCGCGAAGCAGCGCTCCGAGTTCGTTGCGCGCGTCGACTGAGCGCCGGTCGAGCAAGACGACGTCCCGAAGGAGTTCGATAGCCATTGCCGGTCGGCCGGTTCGCGCGGCAATCATCGCCAGCATCTGCATTGCCGGCGGATAGCGAGCTTCCAGGGCAAGGACATTGACACAAAGCGCTTCCGCATCGCGCAGTCGATGTGCCTGGAACGCGCGTGCCGCTCCCAGCAGCAGCGCATCGCGCGATTCGGGTGCCGTCGTCGCGACCGATGGCCGCGGAGCGAAACGCGCTGCCGGGTGCGTCGCCTTAGGTCGGTTGTGGCTCTTGCGTGACATTGCCGGCTGTACGCCGAACGTGGGTCCGGCGAAATGGTAGCCTGTATCGGGTAGTCGCGGCATGGGGTGGCAAATTCGGACCGCATAGCGGAACGCGGGGCACGCGGCGCGGTC
>JBDTNP010000355.1:0-2405 GCA_039933695.1 Betaproteobacteria bacterium
CGAAATCCCCGCCGACGGCGCGCTCGAGGTCGCTCTTCTCCCGGGCGGACAGACGCCGCATGCTAAGCGGTCGCCGGTGCACCCGGCGTGTCGGAATGTGCGCGACCAGAGGGTCCTCCGCGAGTCCGGGCTGGCGCTGGAAGCGAACGTCGAATACCGGGCGCGTATCCGGCGAGCCTTCGCGGCGGCGGATCTTTGTCGCCAGGCCGAAGCGCGTCGAAGCCAGGGCGATTGTTTCGAGCAGCGCGCCTACCGAGATCTGGCTCGGGTGCCCGTCGAGATCGTATACGCAGTGGGCCCGCGTGTCGTGACCGAACACCGTCAGAGTGTCGCTGCTCTCGACGGCGAATCGCCACGGTTGGGTGTTGTCGCCGCTTGGCGCCCAGCGGGCGAGGTCGAGCACCGCGTCGACCGGCATCATCGCCGTCGATCGGGCCGCAGCGGCATGCGCCTGCGCCTCGCGCCGAGCTGCCGTCGCGCGATCGCGAGGATAATGCGCTGGAGCGGACCGCGATTGCCCCAAGGCCGCCAGGTACGCTTCAGCCTTCCGCGGTACGCGTCGAACTGCAGCGCGACCGGCGCGGCGTACACTTTGCCCCGGCCCAGCATTATCTTCAGCGCCTCGGCCGCCGCCATTCCGGCGCAGAGTTGGCAGGCGACGATCGTCGACGGGCCCCGTCGCGCCGCCAAATCGACAGCACCGGGGTCCACAAGATAGGCGCGCTGCAGCATCGCTGGAGAGAGTCCGACCAGAAAGCGTATCGCCTGTTCGTGATCGGACAAGCCGTCCAGACGGAAGTACTGTTCGAAGCTCATTCCCCCGGGCAGGAACGTAAGAAGGGAAGCGCCCATGCCCAGTGGCGCCGCCGTCACCGCGGGCACGCCGAGGCGGGCGCAGGCGGCGAACGTGGCGCGGCGCGCTTCGAAAGCGAAGAAGTCGAGGCCATCGACGTAAAGGTCCACGCCCGACAGGAAGCGGTCCAGATTAGCCTCCGAAACGCCGTCGGCAAACACCCGCAGGTCGAGCTCGGGGTTAATGTCCTTCGCCATCTCGGCGAGCACATCGGCCTTGGCGCGGCCGAGCGTGCTGACCGAGGCGCCGCTTTGGCGGTTGAAGTTCGCCAGGTCGAAGGCGTCGAAATCGGCGATGTGAAAAGCACCGACGCCGAGGCGCGCAAGCGTTATCAGGTGGGCGCCGCCTACGCCACCGAGGCCCGCGATCGCAACTCGCTTGCCACGCAATGTCTGCTGCTCGGCGACGGTCAGCCAGCCGACATTGCGCGAAAACGCCTCGTTGTAGGCAAAACCGCTCATCGGCACCGTCGGTGAAAGTCCTGCACTCTAGCACTCCTGCGATCGAGGGCAAATCTGCTGACGGGAATGATGCTGGAGACGGACCGGGGCTCACTGGCGCGCACGTCGAGCGCATGAAGCGAAAGACGCTCGCATTATTGCTGCCGGCGAGCGTCGCATTGCGACGCTGGCCACGAAGCGGAAGAGGCTACATCGCCTTGAACAGATGGGCGAAGGTGCGGCTGACCATCAGCGATTCCTTGCGGTGCTTGAGCACGATCAGCGGTTGGTCCCGGTGATCGCGCTCGACGCGGGCTATCGCGCGCAGATTGACGATCGTTCCCCGATGCACCTGCCAGAAGGATTCGGGGTCGAGCTCCTCGAACAACTCCTTGATCGTCTTGCGGATCAGCGCGTCGCCGTCGGCGGTGACTACGCGCGTGTACTTGTCCTCGGCGCGGAAATAGCAGATTTCGTCGACCGGAATCAGTTGCATCGTCGCGCCCAGCGACGCCTTGATCCAGCGCAGCGAGCCGGTGCTCGCGCGGGCCGCCAGATGTTGCAGAATCTCCGATAGATCGGCCGGCGGCGATGCGAGCCGCTGCTTCAGCCGGTCGACCAGCTTGGCGACCCGCTCGGGGGTGACCGGTTTCAGCACATAATCGACGGCGCCCTGCTCGAAGGCGTCGACCGCATATTCGTCATAAGCGGTGACGAAGACGATGTGACATGCATCGCCGATCGCCGCCGCGACGTCGAGACCATCCTTGACCGGCATGCGGATGTCCAGGAAGGCGATCTCCGGCTCGAGCTCGGCCGCGAGCGCAAGCGCCTGCTCGCCGTTCTCGGCCTCGGCGACGATGGCGAGCTCCGGCCATGCCTGCAACAGCCGGGCGCGCAGCTGCGCGCGCAGCATTGGCTCGTCCTCGGCGATCAGCGCGGTGACGCGCCTAGCTTGCCACTGCGGCTTCACTCGGCACCTCAATCGTGGCTCGGATGCCCGCGCGCGGGTCGGCGTGGAGGGAAAAACGCGCCTGTCGGCCGTACAGCGCCTGCAGTCGCTCGCGCAGATTGGTGAGTCCGACGCCGCGGCCCATCTCCCCCGCCAGGCC
>JBDTNP010000356.1:0-2544 GCA_039933695.1 Betaproteobacteria bacterium
CGATCGAGACGCAATTCCATCATCTGGTGCGGACGATCCCGCACGCCGGCCGACTGATCGTCAACGGCGGCGAAGACAGCCTCAAGCGCGTGCTGGCGCGCGGCTGCTGGAGCGAAGTCGAGCGCTTCGGCTTCGCGGCGGTCGCCGACACCGGCGCGGACTGGACGATCGCCGTCGACGGCACGATCAAGCTCGGCGGCGCCCCGCAAGGGGTGCTCGCGCCGTTCGCGCTCCTCGGGCGGCACAATCAGCTTAACGCGCTGTCGGCGATCGCGGCCGCCAGGCACGCCGGCGTGCCGGTCGCACAAAGCCTCGCTGCGCTGGCGGCGTTTCGCGGCATCGCCCGGCGCCTCGAAGTGCGCGGCAGCGTCAACGGGGTCACCGTCTACGACGACTTCGCGCACCATCCGACGGCGATCGCCGCAACCATAGCCGCGCTTCGGCGCGACGTCGGCAGCCAACGCATCATTGCCATCGTCGAGCCGCGGTCGAATACGATGAAGCTCGGGGCGATGAGCGCCCGTCTGCCGGGAAGTCTCGAGCGCGCCGACCGCGTCTACTGCTACGCCGCAAACCTCGGCTGGGACGTGGCAGCCGTCCTGGCGCCGCTGGGCGACCGGGCCCGCGTCGCCGGCAATCTCGACCAGCTGATCGACGCGATCGTGCGCGATGCCCAGCCCGGAGATCATCTGCTGGTGATGAGCAACGGCGGGTTCGGCGGCATACACGCCAAGTTGCTCGCGCAACTCGCGGCTACGCAGACGGGATGCGGCGGTTGAGTCCTGTCGCGGCTGATTCGTTCCGTCGTCGCGATGCCTGGCCGCGAACCTTTGAGCCCGGAAGCTGCCCCGCTGCCGGCCTGTGTTATGTTCGAGACCGAATGGACGACGGCGAATGACCTACTGCATAGGCGTAATGCTCGAAGAGGGGATGATCTTCGCGTCGGACTCGCGCACGAGCGCGGGAATGGACAGCATCGCCAAGTTCTGCAAGATGACGGTGTTCGAGCGCCGCGGCGATCGCGTCATCGTTCTTTTGAGCTCCGGAAACCTCGCCGGTACGCAGGCGGTAATCGGCATGCTTAACAAGCGCTGTGCTGACGGCGAGGCGGCCACCAGTCTCTGGAGCGCGCGGACGATGTTCGACATCGCGATGCTTGTCGCGGACGCGATGCGCGATATCGAGCGACGCGACGGCGAGTATCTGCAGGAGAACGAGGTCGGCTTCAATGCCTCGTTCATCGTCGGCGGCCAGATAAGCGGCGAGCCGTTGCGGCTGTTCCGGATCTATTCCGAGGGCAATTTCATCGAGGCGGGCATCGACACCCCCTACTTCCAGACCGGCGAGACCAAGTACGGCAAGCCGATCATCGATCGCGTGATCAGGCGATCGACCCCGCTCGCCGACGCCACGAAATGCGTGCTGGTGTCCTTCGACTCGACGATGCGCAGCAACCTGTCGGTGGGCATGCCGATCGACCTGATCTGCTACGAGCGGGACAGCCTCGAGGTGCAGAAACGCCGGCGATTCGATCACGGGGACGCGTATTTCACCGCCCTCAGCCACGAATGGGGCGAAGGTACACGCGAGGTGTTTCGCCGGTTGCCCGAGCTTCACTGGTGACCGAACGCGGGTACCGTGACCGATTCCTTCCTTGTCAGCTGCGAGCACGGCGGAAACCGCATTCCCGCACCCTATCGATCGCTGTTCCGGGGTTGCGAGGCGCTGCTCGACAGCCATCGTGGATACGATTGCGGGGCGCTCGTCATGGCGCGGGCGCTGGCGAGGGCGTTCAGGGCGCCGCTCGTGACCTCGACGATCAGCCGGCTGCTGATCGACCTGAATCGCTCGATCGGCCACCCACGAGTTTTCTCGGCGGCGACGCGCGGCGCGCCTGCGAGCCTTCGCGCGAGGATCGCCGAGCAGTATTACTGGCCTTATCGCCTGCAGGTCGAGCGCGTGGTCAGGCAATCGGTGTCGCGCGGCCGGCGCGTGATCCACATTTCATCGCACAGCTTCACCCCGGTTCTCGATGGCAAGGTGCGATCCGCCGATGTGGGTTTGCTGTATCACCCGGGTCGCCGAGGGGAGGCCGAAGTGTGCGCTCGCTGGAAGTCTTCGCTCGAAGAGCGCTCTCCGCAGCTCCGGGTACGCCGCAACTACCCGTACGCCGGCAAAAGCGACGGCCTGACCTCGTATTTGCGCCAGCGCTTCGCGCCGGTCGCCTATGTCGGGATCGAGCTCGAGATCAACCAGGGCATCGTCGTCGCCGGCGGACGGCGGTGGATGGCGCTCCGCTCAGTCCTGATCGATTCGTTGCGCGCGGCATGCGCGACCCGCCGCGCGGATATTGGAGATCCATGATGAAGATTCGAGTCGGATTCGAAATGACCTACGACTGTCCGCAGCCGACTCCGATGATATTCAACCTGAACGTCCATTACTCGCGTTCGTCCGATCTGTTCGGCCGCGATGAGCTCGTCATCGACCCGCCGGTGCCGATCGCGGCCTATCGCGACAGCTTCGGCAACTGGTGCACGCGCA
>JBDTNP010000357.1:0-7061 GCA_039933695.1 Betaproteobacteria bacterium
CAAGGAGATCGAAGTCGAAGTGTCGGTGCTGCCGGCGCAGATGGAAATACTGGCTCCGCCCGGAATGGAAGATCTAACGGGCCAGATCCAGGGCATGTTCCAGCAGATGTCGGGAGGCAAGCGCAAGGTCAAGAAAATGAAGGTCGACGAGGCGTTGAAGGCGCTGATTGAGGAAGAGGCCGGCAAGCTGATCAACGACGACGAGCTCAAGACCAAGGCGTTGAACAACGTCGAGCAGAACGGCATCGTCTTCCTGGACGAGATCGACAAGATCGCCAGCCGCCAGGAAATGCAGGGCGCCGACGTGTCGCGCCAGGGCGTGCAGCGCGATCTGTTGCCGCTGGTCGAGGGCACGACCGTCGCGACCAAATACGGGATGATCAAGACCGACCACATCCTGTTCATCGCCAGCGGCGCATTTCATCTTTCCAAGCCGTCGGACCTGATCCCGGAGCTGCAGGGGCGCTTTCCGATCCGCGTCGAGCTCGCATCGCTGTCGGTCGATGATTTCGAGCAGATCCTGACCGCGACCGACGCCTGCCTGACGCGCCAGTATCAGGCGCTGCTCGCCACCGAGCACGTCGATCTCGATTTCCAGCCGGATGGCATCCGCCGGCTGGCCGAAATCGCCTATGCGGTCAACGAAAAACAGGAGAACATCGGCGCACGCCGGCTGTACACGGTGATGGAGCGGCTGCTGGACGAGGTCTCGTTCAGCGCCGCCAAGCTTGATGGCCGCACGATCACCATCGATGCCGCCTACGTGGACGAGCGCCTTGCCGGGATCGTCAAGGACGACAACCTGTCGCAATACATCCTTTGATCCGGGATGGTCGAGCGCATCCTCGGCATCGTCCTGCCGGTATTCAGCGTCATCCTGCTGGGTTACTTCTATGCCCGCCGCGCCAATCCGGACATGACCTGGGTCAACCGGATCAACATGAACGTGCTGGCGCCGGCGCTGATTTTCAGCGCGCTGGCGAGCAAGGACTTCGATCTCATCGCCAATCGCGTGCTGATCATCGGCGCCATCGGCGTGGTGCTCGGCTCGGGCCTGCTCGCGTGGCCGTTCGCGCGGCTGCTGCACGAGGATCCGCGCACATTCGTGCCGCCGATGATGTTCAACAACTGCGGCAACATGGGCCTGCCGCTGGCGGTGCTCGCGTTCGGCCAGCCGGGGCTGTCGGCGATGGTCGCGGTGTTTACGATCTCAAATCTGCTTCACTTCACGCTGGGCGTGCACATCGTCAACCGCCACGCCGCATTCTGGCCGATCTTCAGGAATCCGATGGTGATCGCGACCTTCGTCGGCTTCGCCTTCGCGCTCGTTCATCCGCCGGCGCCCGACTGGCTGATGCTCGCGATCCGCATGACCGGCGACGCAATGATCCCGCTGATGCTGATCTCGCTCGGCGTGCGCATGGCGACCGTCAGCTGGGGCGGCTGGAACCTCGGCGTCATCGGCGCACTGGTCTGCCCATTGACGGGGATCGCGATGGCGGCGCTGCTCTCGCCGGTGCTGGGCCTGGACTCGACGCAAGCGGGGTTGCTGATTCTGTTCGGCTGCCTGCCGCCGGCAGTGCTCAACTTCATGGTTGCCGAGCAATACAACCAGGAGCCCGGCAAGGTCGCATCAATCGTGCTGATCGGCAATGCCGCGTCGATCGTTTTCGTGCCGATCGCGCTGTCGCTGGCGCTCCGTCAGTAAGTCGCTCGTCCGCCGGAGAGGTCGAACACCGCGCCGGTCGCGAACGAGCAGTCCTCCGAGCAAAGCCACGCGATCTGTGCGGCGATCTCCTCGACGGTGCCGAAGCGCCGCATCGGAATGCGCGCGACGATCTCCTTCTCGCGCTCCGGCGACAAGCCCACGGTCATCGGAGTCGCCACGATCGCGGGCGTTACCGTGTTGACGGGGATGCCCGACTCCGCGAGCTCCTTGCCGAGCGTCTTGGTCAGCGAGACGATCCCTGCCTTCGACGCCGCATAGGCGGCAGCGCGCGGCATGCCCTCCTTGGCCTGTATCGACGAGACATTGACGATATGACCGCGCTGGCCGGTCTTCGGATCCGGCGTATTGGCCAGCATCAGCGGCACGATCACGCGGCAGCAGATGAAGGTTCCGGTCAAGTTGATGTCGAGCACGCGGCGGAAATCCTCGGTGCTGTGCTCCCAGGTATTGGACACGGGCCCGAGGATCCCGGCGTTGTTGATCAGGAAATCGATGCGGTCGAAGCGCTTCAGCACGGTCTTGGCAGCGGCGGTGACGGCGGCTTCGTCGGTCGTGTCGACGGCAAGCCCGAGCGCACGCTCGCCCAGCAGCAGCGCCGCCGCGGCGACGCCGGCAGCGTCGCGGTCCCACAGTGCGATCGATGCGCCGGATGCGTGCAGCCGGGCAGCAATCGCGCGCCCGAAACCGCCCGCGCCTCCGGTGATGACGGCCGTGCGACCGGTGAAATCGTAACTGACCATGGAGACACCGCCAGCAATGTGGTGCGCGATCGGCCAAACGGCGGGACGCCGGGTTGACAGGCGCTCTGCGCGCAATTATACGATGGGAGGCGCCGAGCCCTCGGTGGCGCGCAAGCGCAGGATCCAAGCGAAAGATTTCCTCGTGGACGCACAAACGATTGAAGCCGCCGCGCGCCATCTGATCGCGGCCCGCACCGCGCGGCGGCCCGGCGCGAGGCTGCCTGCCTCATGCCGCCCCGCGGACGCGGACGCAGGCCTGGCGATACAGCGTCGTGTCGGGCAAATGCTCGATCTGGCCATCGGCGGCTGGAAATGCTCGGTTCCGTCGCCGGAACGAAAAGTCGCCGCGGCGCCGATTTTCGCGCCGACGATCTTCAGCGTCGCGCCATGCCCGATCGTGCCGATCGCCGGCAAGGCGCGCGTCGAGCCGGAGATAGCCTTCGTCCTCGCGCGAGATCTGCCGGCGCGCGCAGCGCCGTATGACGAAGCCGATGTGCGGGCGGCGATCGGCGAGGTAAGACTGGTTCTCGAGCTGATGGGACCGCGTTATGCGGATCCGGCGGCGGTCACATTTCCCGAGCTCCTCGCCGACAGCATCGCCAACCAGGGACTGTTTGTCGGACCGGTGCTGTCGAATTCCGTCGGTCTTCCACTCGACGCCTTTCCCATCGTCATCGACGGCGCCGACGGAACGCTGATAACCCGCGACGGCAAGCATCCGGACGCACACCCGCTGCGCCCGTTGTACTGGCTGGCGAATTTCCTCGGCGCCGGCGGCTACGGCGAAGGCGTATCGCTGAAGGCGGGCCAGATCGTCACCACTGGCTCGTATTGCGGCGTCGTCGACGTTCCGCTGGAGACCGCACTGGTCGTTCGCTACGGCGATGTCGGCACGCTGAGCGTACAGTTCTCGGCGGCCGCCTGACCGTGAGCCTGGCCGGGCGCGGCGCGGTCTGCATCTGGCACGATCTGATGCCGGAGGCGACCGACGAGTTCTATCAGTGGCACAACCGGGAGCACATGCCCGAGCGCGTCGGCATACCGGGATTCCTGCGCGGCCGGCGCTATATCGCAGTCGCCGGCGCACCGGCGTATTTCAACCTGTATGAGGCCGACAGCACCGAAGTGCTCGGAGGCAAAGATTATCTCGACCGCCTGAATGCCCCGACCGAATGGACGCGCCGCGTCGTGCCCTCGTTTCGGCGCGTCTCGCGGTCGATCTGCCGCGTCGTCTACAGCGAAGGCGTCGGGCAGGGGGGATTCATGCTGACGCAGCGCTTCGAGGTCGCCGCGGCGGAGCGCGCCGGCGCACTCGAGACGATGCGATCGCGGCTGCTCCCGCCGCTCGCCGAACGCAAGGGCATCGCCGGTGTGCACCTTTGCCTCGCCGACGAGGCGATCAGCAGGATCGAGACTGCCGAAAAGAAAGCGCGCGCCGATGCGACGGCCATTCCCGGCTGCATTGTGCTGATCGAGGGGACATCGGAAAGCGACGTCCGCGACGCCGGCGAATCGCTGGCGGCCGAAGTGCGTACCCTCCTCGGCGGATCCGCGCCTTCGATCGATTCGTCGATCTACCAGCTGCAACACGCCCGTTCGAAAGCGCCCTGATCGCCGCCGATCGCGCCAGCCGCCGGTCCCGCGGGCAGCGCGCGCCGGTCGGCTACAGCGTCGCGTTGACGGCGCCGCCGTCGATCAGCAGGTTCTGCCCGACGATAAATCCCGCATCGACGCTGCACAGGAACGCGCAGGCGCGGCCGAATTCGTCGGCCGTGCCGAATCGTCCCGCGGGCACTTCGGCCATGCGCGCTTTTGCGAAGCTGTCATAGTCCTGCCCGGCCTTCGCCGAGAGCTTGCGCAGGCCGTCGATCTGGCGGTCGGTGGCGAACGGCCCCGGCAGCAGATTGTTGATGACGACGTTGTGCTTCGCGACCTGGCGCGCCAGGCCGGCGACGAAGCCGGTGAGCCCGGCGCGCGCGCCGTTGGACAGGCCCAGATGCGCGAGCGGCGCCTTGACCGAGCGCGAGGTGACGTTGACGATGCGGCCGAAGCCGCGCGCGATCATGCCATCGACGACCGCGCGGATCAGCATGATCGGTGTGATCATGTTGTTGTTGACCGCGGCGATCCACGCAGTCTCGTCCCAGTCGCGAAAGTCGCCGATGGGTGGGCCGCCGGCGTTGTTGATCAGGATATCCGGCTCCGGGCAGGAGGCCAGGACCGCGGCGCGGCCGGCCGCGGTGGTGATATCGGCGGCGACCGTTACAACTGACACGCCTGTCTCCTGTCGAATCGCTTCTGCCGTCGCTTCGAGTGTCGCCGCGGTTCGCGCGTTGATGACCAGGTCGACGCCTTCGCGCGCCAGCGCGAGCGCGCATCCTTTGCCCAGGCCCTGGCTGGCTGCGCAGACGATCGCCTTCCTGCCGCGAATGCCGTAATCCATTGCTTTCCCCGGTCCGACTTCTAGGCCGCCACGCGACGCCGCTGCGCCAGGTCCGGTGGCGGCGCCTTGTGGAACACCCCGTTCTGCATGATCGCCAGCAGCCGGCTGCGGTCCTGCAGGATGCGCACATCGGCCAGCGGATCGCCGTCGACCAGCAGCAGGTCGGCGAGATAGCCGTCGCGTACCTGTCCGAGCGAATCGGGCATGCCCATGATCTCGCCGCCCAGGCGCGTCGCGCCGACGATCGCCTCCATCGGCGTGAATCCGAGCAGATCGACAAAATGAGCGAGGTCGCGGGCGTTGCTGCCGTGTGGATTCCACAGGAACCCATAGTCGCCGCCGGGAAGCACCCGCACGCCGCGCCGATGCAGGTCCTTCATGCATTCGACGGTGAGCTCGAGATCGCGCGCGACGCGCGCCTTGATCGCATCGCTGGACGGCAGACCGAAGTTCTCGGCCTCGTGCAGCCGGGTCCAGGTGACCGAAAGCGCGGGCGCGACGAAAACACGGTCCTTCAGCTTTTCAAGCATGTCCTTCGCGTCTTCGTCGGCACAGGTCGCGTGGTAGATGACGTCGACGCCGTGCCGCAGGCACATCTTGATCGATTCCGCGCTTCGGGCGTGGGCCGCCACGCGGCGTTCGTGCTGGCGCGCGACTTCGGCCACGGCAGCCACCTCGTCGTCGGCCATCACGGTGCGTGCCGACGGAATCGCCGGGGTCGACGTGTCTCCCGACGCGACGATCTTGAGCACGTCGACTCCCTCGCGGCAGGCCTCGCGCGCGGCGCGGCGAAATTCGGCCGGGCCGTCGCAGGGCAGCGTGTACATCGCCTCGCCGGGATCGAGATGAAGCTGGCGCAAATCGCCGACGCCGCCGGTGACCGTCAGCTGCACGCTCGCCGCCAGCAGCCGCGGCCCCGGATAATCGCCCGAGCGGATGGCATTGCGCACGACGACGTCGAGCCGCGGCTTGGTCGCCGCAGCGCTGAACGCGGCGGTGAATCCCTGGTCGAGGTAAAGCTTCGCGTGCTTCAGCGACAGCAACAGGTGCTCCTCGACCGGCAGCGAGGAGAAGGCGTGAGGCGTCGCCTGGTCGACGAAGCTCAAGTGCGCATGCGGCTCGATCAGCCCGGGCATCAGCGTCGCGCCGGCGCAATCGACGACGTCGCCTTCAGATCGCGGCCGGCGACGCTCCGCCGGAACGACGTCGACGATGCGGTCGCCGTTCACCAGCACGTCACCGCGGTACGGCTTGGCGCCCGAGCCGTCAAGGATCATCGCATCGGCAAAGATCGTATTCACCCGTGGCTCCTTGCTAGCCGGCTCCGGCGGCAGCGGACGATGGCGTGGCTTGGGCGCGATCGCCGCGCCACGCCGTCAGCATCGCGTCGATCCCGTCTTCCAGCCGCGTCGCCGGCGCGAAACCCAGCGCCGCCTCCAGACCGTCGTTGCGCAGCGTCCAGCCGCTGGCCGGCAACGAAGCCGCTTGCGGCTCGACCTGCACGCCCGGATAACGCAGCCGCAGATGGGCAATCGCGTCGCGCATTGTGCGGCGATCGCCGACGACATTGAACACCGCGAAACGCGGGAGCGGGGCCGCTAGCGCACGCAACAGCACTTCGGCCGCGTCGTCGATGTAAGTCCAGTCGATCGGCACGGGAAAGTCGGGGACGGCAACGTGACGATCGCCGCGGGCGAAACGCTCGATCACTTCCTGCGCGACGCGCCAGCCGCGCTCTCGCCCGGGGCCGTAGATCCAGCCGAAACGCAACGCCACGCACGCCGGGTAGCCGTCGAGCGCGCTGAGCGTCCGGCACAGATGCTCGCCGGCTGCCTTGGTCGCGCCGTACAGCGTCTGCGGCCGCAGCGCGACATCGTCGCCGCTGCCTTCGGCGCAGGGGCCGACGGCGGCGACCGAGCTTGCATACACGATCCGTTGCACCGCTGCGGCGCGAGCCGCCGCGAACACCGCAGCGGTGCCCCCGACGTTGACCTGCACCGCCGCCGACGGATCGTCGGCCGCCGCATCGGTCAGCACAGCCGCGAGATGCACGACAACCTCCGGCTGGACGTTCGCCATCGCCGCCGCCAGCACCGGCGCGTCGGTGACGGCGCGGCGGACGTCGGCGTCGTCGGCGCGATCGACCGCC
>JBDTNP010000358.1:0-5542 GCA_039933695.1 Betaproteobacteria bacterium
GCGTCCGCTCGCGTTTAACGCGGCCTCACAGTCCCGTGTGACCGTCATTGACAGACCCGAACGCCGCGTATTACCATCGAAGACTTTGCTGAATTTGAACCGAACCGGGATTTACGCATGAAAACCTTCTCCGCCAAGCCCAGCGACATCACGCGGGACTGGTACGTCGTCGACGCCAACGACAAGGTGCTGGGACGCCTCGCGAGCGCGATCGCGCATCGTCTGCGCGGCAAGCACAAACCGATCTACACCCCGCACATGGATACGGGCGACTTCATCGTCGTCACCAACGTCGAAAAGATCAAGGTCACCGGCAACAAGGCCGAAGACAAGCTCTACCACCGCCACAGCGGCTATCCGGGCGGCATCCGCACGACGTCGTTCAGCAAGATGCAGCAGCGCTTTCCCGGACGAGTGCTGGAAAAGGCGGTCAAGGGCATGCTGCCGAAGGGCCCGCTGGGCTACGCAATGCTCAAGAAGCTCAAATGCTACGCCGGTGCCGCGCATCCGCATGTGGCCCAACAACCGAAGACGCTGGACCTCTAAAGGCTCGCTCTCATGATCGGCAGCTACTATTACGGCACGGGCCGGCGCAAGAGTGCCGTGGCCCGCGTATTCATCAAGCAGGGCTCGGGCAAGTTCATCGTCAACGACAAGCCGGTCGACGAGTTTTTCACGCGCGAAACCGGTCGCATGGTCGTGCGCCAGCCGCTGAAGCTGGTCAATCACGAGGCGACGTTCGACATCATGGTCAATGTCATCGGCGGCGGCGAATCGGGCCAGGCCGGCGCGGTCCGCCACGGGATCACCCGCGCGCTCATCGATTACGACGCCCAGCTGAAGCCGCCGCTATCCAAGGCGGGCCTGGTCACGCGCGACGCCCGGGAAGTCGAGCGGAAGAAGGTGGGCCTGCACAAGGCGCGACGTCGCAAGCAGTTTTCCAAGCGCTAGCGGCTCGCCGCCCGACGAAAAGCCCAAGGCCGCCGCAAGGCGGCCTTTGCATTTGGGGCTTCGAGCGGATTATTCCAATGTCATACAATGGGGCCGGGGTGGTAGAATCATCGCCGGTTCGATGAGGCAGGCATGATCAATGTAGGCATTGTCGGCGGGACCGGGTACACCGGCGTCGAATTACTGCGGCTCCTGGCCGTGCACCCCGAGGCGCGCGTCCAGGCGATTACCTCGCGTTCCGAGGCGGGGGTGGCCGTCGGCAGGATGTTTCCGAGCCTCCGCGGCCTGGGACCGCTGTCCGAGCTGCAATTCACCGACCCGGCCGATGCCGGTCTTTCCCGTTGTGACGTCGTCTTTTTCGCCACGCCGCATGGCGTGGCGATGGCGCAGGCACGCGAGCTCATCGCGGCGGGCGTCAAGATCGTCGACCTGGCGGCCGATTTTCGGCTGCAGGACACGGCCGAATTCGAGCGCTGGTACAGGATGCCGCACGCTTGTCCGGACCTTCTGGCTGAATCGGTGTACGGCCTCCCGGAAATGAACCGCGATGCCATCCGGAAGGCGCGCATCGTCGGCAACCCCGGATGCTATCCGACGGCGATCCAGCTCGGGTTCCTGCCGCTGGTCGAGGCCGGCGTCGTCGCCGTCGATCAGTTGATCGCCGACGCCAAATCCGGCGTTTCCGGTGCTGGCCGCAAGGCGGAGCTCGGCCTGCTGTACAGCGAGTCTTCCGACAACTTCAAGGCCTATAATCTCGGCGGCCATCGCCACCATCCCGAGGTCGTGCAAGGCCTCAACGCCCGCAGCAAGTCTCCGGTGACGGTCGTGTTCACGCCGCATCTGGTGCCGATGATCCGCGGCATCCTGGCCACCCTCTACGCGCGCCTTACGGACCGCAGCGTTGATCTGCAGGCGCTGTTCGAAAAGCGCTATGCCGGCGAGCCCTTCATCGACGTGATGCCGGCGGGAAGCCATCCGGAGACGCGGTCGGTGCGCGCATCGAACGTCTGCCGCATCGCCGTGCATCGGCCGCAAGGCGGCGACATCGCTGTCGTCGTAGCGGTCATCGACAACCTGGTCAAGGGCGCGGCGGGCCAGGCGATCCAGAACATGAACCTGATGTTCGGCCTGGCCGAGACGACCGGGCTGACCGCTCCGCCGGTGATGCCCTGAGATACCGATGGTGACGACGCGCGCCGTCGGGCGCAAGCTCCGGCAGCACTTCGGCATCAGCGCGGCCAAAATGGCGGTGCGCATCGAGCACAGCTGGCGCCTGAAGATTCCGCTCGTGCTGATCGTCGTCGCGCTGATCGGCGGCATGTGGTGGTGGGGCTTCGACTTCGGGCAATTCCTCGGCGGGTTCAACCGCAGCGAAGTCGCGCAGGAGCGCGCGAGGCTCGAGGCCGAACGCGACCAGCTGAAGGAAGACAATGCGCGGCTGCGCGCCAGGACGGGCGAGCTCGAAAGCGATCTGGGCGTGGCACGTGGCGCGCAAACCACGCTTTCGCGCCAGACGCTCGACCTGCAGAGCGAGAATACGCAGATCAAGGAGGAGCTCGCCTTCCTGCAACAATTGTTCAGCGACAGCGGCAAGCAGGGCGCGATTTCGATACAGCGGCTGTCGGCCGAGCGCGCAAGCGACGACAGCTACCGGTTCAGCCTGCTGATCGTCCGCGGCGGCAAGCCGACCGATGAATTTTCCGGCCGGGTGAGCATGCAGGCGAATCTGGTCGACAAGAGCGGACCGATGACGATAGATCTGCCCGAAGGCCAGCCGGAGAACGCTGCGGCGCTGCAGTTGAAATTCAAGTATTATCAGAGAGTTGAAGGAACAATCAGCGTGCCTCCGGGCAGCCAGCTCAAAAGCCTGGAAGCGAAAGTGCTCGAACCAGGCCAGGCGAACCCGAAGGCGACGCGCAACTTGATTCTTTCGTAGGAGACCTCCATGTTCGAACAGAGGAAGACTCGTCCGACACAGAAGCGACTCGACAGCCTGATCGGCGCCGGCACGACGGTCGATGGCGACCTTGTCTTTTCGGGCGGGCTGCGCATCGACGGCATCGTGCACGGGAAAGTGTCGACGGTCGACAATCAGCCCGGCACGCTGGTTATCAGCGAGCGTGCGAGGATCGAAGGCGAAGTCCGTGTCTCGCACGTGGTTATCAACGGCGCGGTCGCCGGCCCGGTTTCGGCCAGCGATCATCTGGAACTGCAGGCTAAGGCGCAGGTCCATGGAGACGTAGTCTACCGAACGCTCGAAATGCACGTCGGCGCCATCGTCCAGGGCAAGCTGATGCATGTCGGCCAGGAGACCGCCGATGTGGTGGAACTGAAGCGCGCAACCGGCGAATGAGCCGGGTCGACGCGAATTGACCGCATCCGCGACGCGGCCGATAATGAGACAGTGCGGTAGCAGTGCAATGAACCGGAGCAGATGATGAATGCAATGACCGAAATGCCCGCCCCGTTCGTGTTCACCGACGCTGCGGCGGCGAAGGTCAAGACGCTGATCGACGAGGAAGGCAATCCCGACCTCAAGCTGCGGGTATTCGTCACCGGCGGCGGCTGCTCGGGCTTCCAGTACGGGTTCACATTCGACGAATCCGTCAACGAAGACGACACGTCGATGGAAAAGAACGGCGTGATGCTGCTGATCGACCCGATGAGCTATCAGTACCTGGTCGGTGCCGAGATCGACTACACCGAAGGGCTCGAGGGCGCGCAGTTCGTGATCAAGAATCCGAACGCCACGACGACATGCGGCTGCGGCTCGTCGTTCTCGACGACTTGAAACTCTAGTCCGTCCGGACATCGACGTGCGCCGGCGGCGCCCGTTTTGATTCCGCGTTTCGCCCGGTTCAGCCCGCTACGCCGGATAGACAGCGCCCAGCACGCGCGCGCCGCGCGCACCGGTCACGGCCGGCAGATTGCCGGGCCGCCCGGCAATCGACTCGCGAGCGAGCCACGCGAAGGCCAGCGCCTCGACGTCGCCGACCGGGACGCCGTACGCCTCGGTCGTCGCGAGCGCGCGGCCGCCGAGATCTCGTGCGAGCGCGCGCAACAGCGCGCCGTTGTGCGCACCGCCGCCACATACGACTATTTCGGACGCCCCGGCGCAGTGCCGCGCCACCGCTTCGGCGATCGTTACGCACGTGAGTGCCAGCAAGCTCCGCTGCACGTCGGCCGGCGCGTACGACGATTGCAGCTGCGGCTCCAGCCAGCGCAAGTTGAAGTGATCGCGCCCCGTGCTCTTCGGCGGCGGCAGCGCGAAGTACGGATCGGCGCGAAGCGCTTCGAGCAATGCCGCGATCGGCCGGCCGGTCGCCGCCCATGCGCCGTCGCGGTCGAACGCCTCGCCGCGATGCCGCCCGCACCAGGCATCGAGCAGCGTGTTGCCCGGCCCTGTGTCGAAGCCGCGCACCGGCCCATCCGGCGGCAGGTCGGTGATGTTCGCGATGCCGCCGATATTGAGCACAACGCGGTGCCGTGCAGCGTCCCGGAACAGCGCGGTGTGCAGCCCGGGCGCAAGCGGCGCGCCCTGCCCGCCCGCGGCCACGTCGCGGCTGCGAAAATCGGCGACGACGGCGATGCGGGAGGCTTCGGCAAGGCGCGCCGGATTCGCAAGCTGGGTCGTGAACTGGAGATCGGGCCGATGCCGCACCGTCTGTCCATGCAGGCCGATCGCGGCGATGTCCGAGGGCTCCAAACCCGCGTCGGCAAGAACCCCCGACACGGCAGCCGCGCAGCAATCCATCAGCGCGTTGGCGGCGAGCGCCGCGCGGTGCAGTTCATCGGCACCGGTTTTCTGCAGCGCCTCGAGCTCGGCGCGAAGGGCCGGGTCGAACGCAAGGTGGCGCCGCGCGCGAATTCGCCACGGAGCGGTGGCGAAATCGACCAGCACCGCGTCGACGCCGTCGACGCTGGTGCCCGACATCAGGCCGATGTAGAGCTCGCTGGACAACCGCTGCTTGAGAGCTATTCGCCGGCGGCGATGGTGACGACCCGGCCGAGCGCGAGCGCTTCGGCAAGCGGCGCAATGCCGGCGACATACGCCGCGTTGTCCGCGGCCGCCAGTGGCGGCGCGTCGGGTAGCGCGATCGTCATCGGGTTGCGCTGCACGTTGTCGACGCGGAATTCGTAGTGCAGATGCGGGCCGGTCGCCCAGCCGGTCTGGCCGACATAGCCGATTACCGTGCCCTGCGCGACGCGCGCGCCGGGCTTCGTTCCCGCGGCGAAACGCGATAGATGCGCGTACACCGTCGAATTGGCGCCGCCATGCTGCAGGATGACGACGTTGCCGTAGCCGTTCTGCCGTCCGGCGAAGCTGACCTTGCCGTCGCCCGCGGCACGCACCGGGGTGCCGGTCGGGGCGGCGAAGTCGACGCCCTTGTGCGCGCGCCAGGTCTGCAGGAACGGATGGAATCGCGCCAGCGAAAAGCCCGAGGTGATGCGCGTGAATTCGACCGGCGAGCGCAGGAAGGCCTTGCGCAGATTTTTGCCGTCCTGCGTGTAGTAGGCTTCGCTGCCGTCGGCACCGCGCCAGAGGAAGGCGCGATAGACGATCCCCTTGTTGACGAACTCCGCGGCGACC
>JBDTNP010000359.1:0-11032 GCA_039933695.1 Betaproteobacteria bacterium
GGACCTGAACGCCTACGTCAGCGTGCTGGCGCAGCCGTGGCTCAAGGGCTACAAGCAGAACCCGTTCCTGCGCAATCAGTGGAAGTACTACGACGTCGACAAACGCCGCTAGGCGCTTCGCGGCACGTCGCTGGCGAATGACCAGCGTCTTCCCGGAACGGCGGCGAACAGTGCTTTCGTGTACTCGTGCCGCGGCGCACCGAACACTTCGGCGACCGGCCCCTGCTCGACGATGCGCCCCTGCTGCATCACCGCGACTCGATCGCAGACGCGCGCCGCAACGCGCAGATCGTGCGTGATGAACAGCATCGCGAGGTCGAGCCGCCGCCTGATCTCGTCGAGCAGTGAGAGCACCTGCGCCTGCACCGACACGTCGAGTGCGGAGACGGCTTCGTCGGCGATCAGCAGGTCAGGCCCGATCGCCAGCGCACGCGCAATGCATATGCGCTGGCGCTGGCCGCCCGAAAACTGGTGCGGATAGCGATCGAGCGCGCGCGCGTCGAGGCGGACCAGGGTCAGGAGCTCGCTCGCGGTCTTCAGCGCGTCGCCGCGCGTCGCGCCGTAGTTCATCGGGCCTTCGATGATCGCGTCGCCGACGGTTCGCCGCGGATTCAGCGATCGGTAAGGGTCCTGGAACACGATCTGGACGCGGCGTCGCCGCGGGCGAAGCGCGTCGGCGGAAAGGCGCGCGATGTCCTCTCCATCGAGGACGATGCGCCCGGCCGACGGCTCGATCAGCCGCGCGATGCAGCGCGCGACCGTCGATTTGCCCGAACCCGACTCGCCGACGATGCCCAGCGTCTCGCCGCGCCGGATCTCGAGCGTCACATCGGCGGCGGCGGCGACGTCGGCGCGGCGTCGCCTCAGCCATCCACCTCGTGCGTAGGTCTTGGAGAGCCCCTCGGTCGCCAGCACGATCGGCCCGGTGCGGGTCTCGCGCGGCGGCGGCGCGACGCCGGGGACGGCGGCGATCAGCATGCGGGTGTATTCATGCTGCGGGTGCGCGAGCAGCTCGTCCACCGGCGCGAACTCGACCAGCTCGCCTCGCCGCAGCACCGCGACTCGATCGGCGATTTCGGCGACGACGCCGAAATCGTGCGTGATGAACAGAACGCCGGTGCCGTGCAGGCGCTGCATTTCCCGGATCAGCGCGAGAATCTGCGCCTGCGTCGTGACATCGAGTGCGGTCGTCGGCTCGTCGGCGATCAGGAGCTTTGGATTGAGCACCAGGGCCATCGCGATCATGATGCGCTGGCGCTGGCCGCCGGACAGTTGATGCGGGTATGACGCGATCATCCGCTCGGCGTCGGGCAGGTGAACATCGCGGATGATCTCCGCCACGCGCGCGCGCCGCTCGGCGGCGCTCATCGGTGTATGCGTCGCCAGGACCTCGTCGATCTGCTCGCCGCAACGCATCACCGGGTTCAGCGCCGTCATCGGCTCCTGGAAGATCATCGACATCCGGGTGCAGCGGAGCTCGCGCAGTCGCGCTTCGCCGGCGGCAAGCAGATTCTCGCCGTCGAGCAGCACCCGCCCGCCGCTCGGGTGCAGCTCGGGCGATTGCGCGATCACCGTTTTTCCAGAGCCCGATTCGCCGACCAGGCAGACGATCTCGCCGGCGGTAACGTCGAAGCTGACCCCGTCGACGGCATGCGTGCGTTCGGCGCCGACCGGCAGCGCGACCGAGAGATGGTCGACTTCGAGCAGCGCGGATGCCATGCTTAGTGCCGCAGCTTCATCCGCGGATCGAGTGTGTCGCGCAAGCCGTCGCCCAGCATGTTGACGGCAAGCACGGTGAGCGCGAGAAAGATGCCGGGGTAAAGGATGTTGTGCGGAAAGATCCGGAACAGCGCGCGGCCTTCGGCCATGATGTTCCCCCAGGTCGGCGTTTCCGGCGGAATGCCCACACCCAGGAATGACAGGATCGCCTCGACCAGGATCGCCGAGGCGACGATATAGGTGGCCTGGACGATCAGCGGCGGCAACGTGTTCGGCAGGATGTGGCGGATCACCAGCGGCAGCGTCGGCGTCCCGACCGAGATCGCCGCCTCGACATACGGTTCCTCGCGCACCGAAAGCACGATAGCGCGGACCAGACGCACGACCCGCGGGATCTCCGGGATGACGATCGCCACGATCACCGCCGCGATTCCCGCCGTCCACAACGACACCAGCGCGATCGCCAGCAGGATCGCCGGAATCGCCATCAGCCCATCCATCAGACGCATCACCGGCCCGTCGAGCCAGCGCACATAACCGGCGAGCAGCCCGATGCCCAAGCCGAGAGCGACGCTGATCGTCGCGACCGCGGCGCCGACCAGCATCGACACCCGCGCGCCGTACAGCGTCCGGCTGTAGACGTCGCGCCCCAGCGTGTCGGTGCCCATCCGGTGCACGATCGTCGTCGTGCCGCCGTCGTCGTTGCGCACGGTCTCCTCGAAGCCTGGCAATTTGTTCCGCACCGAGGGATTGATCGCGACCGGGTCGATGGTGCCGAGCCATGGCGCGGCGAGGCCCAGCAGCAGGACGACGGCGAGGATCGCTGCGCCGATGACGACAGTCGGATTGCGCAGCAGGCGCCGGCCGGCGGCGCCGGCAAGGAGCGGGGGCGCGGCGGCCGCCATCGTCGCCGAATCGGTGAGCGTATCCATGAGGCTCTAATAGCGGATGCGAGGATCGAGCAGCGTGTAGGTAACGTCGACCAGCAGATTGATCAGGACGTAGGCGAGCGAGAACAGCAGGATGACCGCCTGCACGGTCGGATAGTCGCGGGCCAGCACCGCGTCGACCGTCAACCGGCCGAGCCCGGGAATGCTGAACACGCTCTCGGTCACGACGACGCCGCCGATCAACAGCGCCACGCCGATGCCGATCACCGTGACGATCGGCACCGCCGCATTGCGCAGCGCGTGCCGCATCAGCACGACGCGGCTGGACAGGCCTTTCGCGCGGGCGGTCCGGATGTAATCCTCCCCCAGCACTTCGATCACGCTCGTTCGCGTGATGCGCGCGATCAGCGCGATATAGATGACCGACAAGGTGACGCTGGGGAGGATCAGGCGCGCGAAAAAGCCGCCGATGCCGTCGGCCAGCGGCTGGTATCCCTGCACCGGCAGCCAGTTGAGCTTGATGGCGAACACGTAGATCAGCGCATAGCCGATCACGAACACTGGCACCGAAAAGCCGAGCACCGAAAAGCCCATCACGAGGCGATCGAGCCACGTGCCGCGGCGGTACGCCGCGATGACGCCCAGCGGAACCGCGACGAGCACCGAGATACCGAGCGTGCACGCGGCCAACGCCAGCGTCGGACCGGCGCGGTCGGCGATGATGTCGGCGACCTGCTTCTTATAGAAGAACGATTCGCCGAAATCGCCGGTCAGCACGTGACCGAGCCAGATGAAGAATTGCGTGACGATAGGCTGATCGAGCCCGAGCTTTTGCCGGATGTCGAGGATGTCCTGCGCGGTCGCCGCATTGCCGGCGATAATCGCCGCCGGATCGCCGGAGGTAAGCCGCAACATCATGAAGACGAAGACGGCGACGACGGCCATCACCGGAATCGTCGCGAGCAGGCGTCGTCCGATGTAGGCGAACATGGGTTAGGGCCTGCGCAGCGCCGGAATCCGGCGCGCGGGCGGGAAACGACGCTTACGCGCCGGATTTGGTCATGTTCCAGAACACCGGAACCGGCGCGACGATGATGCCGTTGATGTTCTTGCGCACCGCCGAGGGCTGGTACCACTGGCCGAGAAAGACGTGGGTCGGATACTGCGTCCAGCGCAGCTGCACCGCTTCCGCGATCGCCTTCTGCTTCGCCGGATCGGTTTCGCGCGCGAACTGGTCGCGCAGGCGCTCGAGCTCGGCGTCGCACGGCCAGCCGAAAGGCGCCTTGTCGCAGCTGGCGTTCAGGAATGCCGTCGACACCGGATTCAGGATATCCGCCGACACCCACGACGTGATCATCGCGTTCCAGCCACCCTGCGACGGTGGATCCTTTTTCGCCCGCCGCGCCACGACCGACTGCCAGTCCATCGACTGCATGTCGACCTTGAAGCCGCCCTTCTCCAGCAGCGATTTGGCCACCGGTGCGAGGTTGGTCAGCACCTGCAGGTCGGTCGAGTGCAGCAGCACGATGGGCGTATCGTCGTAGCCGGCTTCCTTCAGCAGCGCCTTGGACTTGGCGAAGTTGGACTCGAGCAGTCCGTCCATGCCCTTGGTCGATGCCAGCGGCGCGCCGCAGACGAACATCGCCTTGCAGACCTTGTAATACTGCGGATCGCCTATCGTCGCCTTCAGGAAATCCTCCTGATTCAGCGCATAAAGCACCGCCTGCCGGATTTTCGGATTGTCGAACGGCTTCGCGGTCGTGTTGAACCGCAGCGCATACTGGTTGCCGAGCGGATTGACATCGACCAGCTTGACGTTCTTGTCCGCCTTCATCAGCGGCAGAAGGTCGTGCTGCGGCTGCTCGATGTAGTCGACTTCGCCGGCGAACAGGGCGTTCATCGCCGTCTGCTGGTCGGCAACGACTTTCCATTCGACCCGGTCGACCTTGACCACCTTGCCGCCGGCCAGCCCCGAAGGCGGTTCGGCGCGCGGCTTGTACTTGTCGAATTTGACGAACACCGCCTTGTCGCCGGGCTTCCATTCGTCGCGCTTGAACACGAACGGGCCGCTGCCGGTCGTGTCCGAAATCTGCTCGCTCGGGCTCGTCTCGGCGACGCGCTTGGGCATCATGAACGGCGTGTTCGACGACGGTTTGCCCAGGCCGGCGAGCACCAGGCCCGTCGGCGAAGACAGGACGATCCGGAACGTCCTGGCGTTGACGACCGGCATGTCCTTGACGAAGGTCAAGAGCTTCTGGCCCATCGTGTCCTTCGCGCCCCAGCGCTTGATCGAGGCAACGCAGTCCTCGGCGGTGACCGGCTTGCCGTCGTGCCAGAGCAGCCCGTCGCGCAAGGTCATCGTGTAAGACAGCTGGTCGGGACTGACTTCGTAGTGCTCGATCATCTGCGGCTTCACCTGTCCGTCGGCATCGGTGGCGAACAGCGTGTCGTAGACCATGTAGCCGTAGTTGCGCTGGATGTAGGCGGTCGTCCAGATCGGATCGAGAATCTTCAGGTCCGAATGCATGACCGCGCGTACGGTGACCTGCGCTGCGGCGTTCGGGGTTCCCGACAACGCGGCGAACCCGGCAACCGCCCCGAGCGCCGCCGTCTTGAGCCAGCGGGAAGTCGACATCGAATTCTCCTGTGTGCGAAGCTGTCGTCGCCGCGAGGCGCCGAACGTGCACGATAGCCGAAGCGTGGCCGCCATGGCAATGGCCGCCGTGGCGCGAAGAGGGCAGGCAGCGCGCTCGTCGCGACGCGCCGCGGCATCGAATGCGTCGAGGCGCATGTTCACCATTGGGGATCGACCGGTGTTTGCACGCCTGCGCCGGCCTCGATCGCCGCGGCGGCGTCGAGGCACCAGTCTTCGCGAAAGCGCGGGCCGATCAATTGCACTCCGACGGGCAAGCCGTCCGCGACGCCGATCGGAACGACCGCTGCCGGCAATCCGAGCACCGGTATCGCCATCAGAGTCGCGCATTCGCGCCACACCGCCGCCGTGCGCGCCGCGCTTTCCACGTCGAAGCCCTGCTCGTATACCGGCACCGACGACACCGGCGCCAGCACCAGCGGCACGCGATCGAGGAACGCCGTCCAGTCCCGCACCAGTCGCGCGCGCTCGGCCAGCGCCTTCATATACGGCAGCGCGTCGCGCGACGGCAGGTTCTCCAGCATGAACCGCACCGCGGTGCGGATGCCCTGATCGCCTTCCTTTTCGATCAGCGGCAGCATGTACTCGCGAAACTCCGGCAGCTGCATCTCGAACCACAGCTCATAGGCCCGCGTGAAGCCCGGTGTGCGCTCGTCGACGATTTCGTAACCGGCGTCGGCGAGCCAGCGCGCCGCCTTTCCGATCGCGCCGGAGACATGCGGATGAAGCTTCGAGCCGGCGAGGTCGTCGGCGGCGGTCACGACGGCGACGCGCATCGGCTTCGGCGGTGCCGATCCGGCCAACGGCGCCGGCACCCACCACGGATCGCGCGAATCGCGCGCGGACATCGCGGCAAGTCCCAGGCGCAAGTCGGCGACCGTCCTCGCCAGCGGTCCCTGCACCGACATCAGTTGCGACGACAGCGAGCGCTCCGCCGCCTGCGTCGGGTTGTACGACGGAACGCGTCCGAACGAAGGCCGGATGCCGGCGATGCCGCAGGCGTAGGCGGGAAAGCGGATCGAGCCGGCGATGTCGGTGCCGTGCGCCAGCGGCGTGATGCCGGCGGCAACCGACGCCGCGGCGCCGCCCGACGAGCCGCCCGGCGTATGCGACTTCGACCACGGATTGTAGGTGCGGCCGCGCAAGTCGTTGACGGTGTCGATGCGAAAGCTGAAGGCCGGCGTATTGGTTCGACCGATGATGATCGCGCCGGCGCTTTTGAGATTCGCGACCGCCGGGCAGTCGGCTGGCGCGATCAGGTCGCGAAAGGCGACGACGCCGTTGGTCGTCGCGCATCCTTGCTGGTCGACGTTTTCCTTGATCGTCACCGGCACGCCGTGCAGCGGTCCGAGCGGCGCGTCCGCTGCGGCGACTGCGCGATCGGCGCGATCCGCCGCGGTCCGCGCCGCATCGGATAGATCGACGGTGACCGCATTGAGCTTGCCGTTGACCGCCGCCATCCGCGACAGCGACGCTTCGATCGCTTCGCGCGCCGAAATCTCGCGGCTGCGGATGGCCGCGGCGACGCGCGTGGCACTCCAGCGCCAGATGGCTTCAGTCATCAACGTCTCCTAAAGCGGCGCCGGCGCTCGGTTTGCGCGCACTGGCGAATCCGGCTAATCTCGCCCGGCAGCGGGCGGCGCTGCGCGGGAGGAACGGTGAGCGTCATCGCGGTAGGCGGTTTCCAGCACGAGACCAACACATTCGCGCCGTCGAAGGCGGACTATGCCGCATTCGAGCACGGCGGCGGCTGGCCGCCGCTGACCTGTGGTGCGGATATCGCGCCGCGCGTTGCCGGCGCCAATATCCCCGCCGCCGGCGCGATCGCCACGCTGCACGCCCTCGGGCACAAAACGATCGGCCTCGTCTGGGGCGCCGCTTCCCCATCGGCGCAAGTGACGCGCGACGCATACGAGCGCATCGCCGGCGACATGCTAGCACGCCTCGCTGCGGCGGGCCCCGTCGACGGCGTGTACCTCGATCTGCATGGCGCGATGGTCACCGAGCACCTCGACGACGGCGAAGGCGAGTTGCTCTCGCGCGTGCGCGACATCGTCGGCCAACGCACGCCGGTCGTCGCCAGCCTCGACCTGCACGCCAACGTCACTCGCGCGATGATCGAGCATTGCGACGGCCTGGTCGCTTACCGCACCTATCCGCACGTCGACATGGCGGCGACCGGTGAGCGCGCAGCGCGGCTGCTCGACCGGACGCTGCGCGTGGGCAAGCCGGCGGCCAGTTCGTTTCATCCGCTGGATTTCCTGACCGGGCTGCCTTCGCAGTGCACGCTGATCGAGCCCGCCCGAAGCCTGTACGCATTGCTCGATCGCCTCGAGCGCGAGCACGATGCCGCCCTGTCGTTTGCACCGGGCTTCCCGATGGCCGACTTCCCGGAATGCGGCATGACGGTGTTCGGCTACGGAAATGACGCCGGCCGCGTGAGGACCGCCACAACGGCGTTGGCCCGCGCGGTCGACGACGCCGAAGGCGATTTTTCGATGCAGCTGTTCGAGCCCGACGCCGCGGTCGTTCGCGCGATGCAGCGAGGCGAGCCGGGCGCGCCGGTGGTGCTGGCCGATACCCAGGACAATCCGGGCGCCGGCGGCAACGGCGATACGACGGGACTGCTTGCCGCCCTGCTCGCGCGCCGCGCGCCGGGCGCGGTGCTCGGGCTGTTGATCGACCCGGCCTCGGCCGCCCAGGCCCATGCCGTCGGCGTGGGCCGCAAGGCGATATTCGCGCTAGGCGAGATTTCCGGCGTGCCGGGACACCAGCCGCTTGGCGGCGAATTCTCGGTGCGGGCGCTGGGCGACGGCCGATTTACCTGCACCGGGCCGATGTTCCGGGGCTTCCATATGGACCTGGGGCCGATGGCGCTGCTGGAAAAGGACGGCGTGCGGGTCGCCCTGGCATCGCGCAAGTGCCAGGCCGCCGACCAGGAAATGTTCCGCCATCTCGGCATCGAGCCGCGTCGCGAGCGCATTCTGGCGCTGAAAAGCTCGGTCCACTTTCGTGCCGACTTCGAGCCGATCGCCCGCGAAGTGCTGGTCGTCGCGGCGCCCGGCCCCGCCAAGGCCGATCCGACGATGTTCGCCTGGAAGCGTCTGCGCCCTGGCCTGCGCCTGAAGCCGATGGGCCCCGCGTTCCGGCCGGCTTGAGTCCTGTCCCGGATCCCGCATGCCGCGCCGCTATGTCATCGCGCTGATCAAGCACGAAACCAACACGTTCTCGCCGCTGCCCACACCGCTGACGGCGTTCGGCCACGGCAACGGCCCCGCGTTCGGCGCGGCGGCGCGCTCACGCTTCGCCGGCACCAACACGCCGATGGGCGCATATCTCGATCTGGCGGTGCGCGAGGGCGCCGAGATCGTGACGCCGGTTGCCGCCGAAGCGTGGCCGTCGAACAAGACCTCGCGTGCGACATTCGAGGCGCTGGTCCGGCCGCTCGAGGAAGCCGTGCGCGCCGGCTGCGATGCGGCTTTGCTCGATCTGCACGGCGCGATGGTGATCGAGGATTGCGACGATGCCGAAGGCGAGATCGTGCGGCGGCTCCGCGCGATCGTGCCGCAACTGCCGATCGCGGTGACGCTCGATTACCACACGAACCTCTCGGCCGAGCTCGTCGCCAATGCGACGGTGATCACCGGCTACAAGACCTATCCGCACGTCGACATGTACGAAGTGGGCAAGCTGGCCGGAGAAATCCTGCTGCGCGCACTTAGCCGCGAAATCGAGCCGGTGATGGCGTGGGGCTGGCTGCCGCTGCTGGCGTCGATCATGCGCCACGCGCCCGAAGACGGGCCGTCGGGCGACATCCTGCGCTATGCGCGCGAGATGGAGGCAAGCGGCAAAGTGCTGGCGGCGAGCCTGCTGCCCTCGTTTCCGCACGCCGACACGCCGCACACCGGCGTGTCGGCGATCGTCGTCGCCGATGGCCGTCGCGGCGGCGCCGCCGCCGCGCGCGAGGTTTGCGACCGCATGCTGGCGATCGCCTGGGAGCGGCGCGCCGAGTACGCATTCGTAGCACCGCCGCTGGCCGAATCGGTCGCGGCGGCGCGCCGGCTGGGCGAAGCGGCACCCGGCCGACCGGTATTGCTGATCGATCACTGCGACAATTGCGGCTCGGGCGGCGCGCAGGACGTGATGGCGGTCGTCGCCGAGATTCTGCGGCAGCGACTGGACGACGTCGCGGTCGCGCCGATTCGCGACCCGGCGGCGGTGGCGAAGATGATCGCCGCCGGCAGCGGCAACCCGGTCCGGCTTTCGCTCGGCGGACACACCGACATGCCCGCGATCGGCCGCCGCGGCGAACCGCTCGAGGTGTCCGGCAAGGTCGGCGCGATCACCGACGGCGAATTCACGATCACCGGCCCGATGTATACCGGCATACGGACGTTTCTCGGCCGCACCGCGGTGCTCGAAGTCGACAACGCTGGCGCGAAAATGGAAATCGTAATCACCGAGCGCGCGCACGAGCCGATGGACCTGGGCGTGTTCTCCCATTGCGGCATCGATCCCAAGCGCAAGCGCTACATCATGCTCAAGTCGCGCATCCACTATCGCGCCGGGTTCAAGCCGATCGCCGCGCACACCGTCGAATGCGCCGGCGTCGGGGTCACCAACGCCGACCTGTCGGTGTATCGTTACCGGAAACTCACGCGGCCGATCTTCCCGCTCGACCCGATCTGACACCAGGACGAAGAGACCGCGATGAGCGCCGCCCGCAAGCCCGACTACGATCTGTTGATCGATATCGGCAATACCTTTCTCAAATGGGGACTGTTCCGCGCCCACGTCCACGGCGAAGCGCGGGAGAACCGGCTCGAAACCGGGCACGTCCTGCTCGAGGAAATTTCCGGGCTCGCCGCGCAGTTCGCCAAATTTCCCACGCCGGCGCAGATCGTCATCTCCAACGTCGCCGGCACGCGCGTGCGCTCGACGATCATCCGGGTGCTGGAAACCTGGCCCGATGCGCTGCCGCCGCACTGGCTGATTCCCCAGGACGAGCAGTGCGGCGTCGTCAATCGCTACCGCAACCCGGCGCAACTCGGCAGCGACCGCTGGGCCGCGCTGATCGGTGCGCGGCAGCTGGTCGGCGCCCGGCCGGCGCTGGTCGTCGTCTGCGGGACCGCGACGACGATCGATTATCTGAGCGCCGCGGGCGAATTCAACGGCGGCGTGATCCTGCCGGGGGTAGGGCTCATGCTCCGCGCCCTTCACCAGCACACCGCCGCGCTGCCCGACGCCGATGGCGAATATGTCGAAAATCCGCTGCAGACGGTCGATGCCATCACCAGCGGTTGCCAGCACGCGCAGGCAGGCGCGATCGAGCGGGTATATCGGATGCACGAGGCAAAGGCGCCGGGGCTGATCTGCCTGATCTCGGGCGGCGCCGCGCGCGCGCTGGCCCCCCGCCTCACGATACCGTTCGAGCTGCACGACAATCTGGTGCTGGAGGGGCTTTACTGCATCAGCCGGAAGCTCGCCGCGGTCTGATCTCGCTCGACCGGCTCAGGTCGCCTTGCGCTCTGAGCTTGGCGGCGGCGCGGCCGCGCGCATGCCCGCGAGCAGGGCCTCGAGTCCGAGCTCGAACGTACTGTCCCACCATTTCGGCTTGAAAAAGGGCGCGGCAGCGGTCAGCCGCGGGCATTCCCGCGCAATGTATTCGTCGGAAACGGCTTCCGCCGCCGAGGGTCCGCTGGCATAGCCTGCCATCTCGTCCAACGCCGCGCCGGTCAGGTAATAGCCGACCGCGCGAAACGACTGCGCG
>JBDTNP010000360.1:0-2663 GCA_039933695.1 Betaproteobacteria bacterium
CGCCGCTCACCAACCTGCGCCCGCGCTGGCGCTGCACGCGCAGATGAAAGGGATGGACCTGGGCGCGCTGCTCGCGGCCGCAGGCACCAGGCGCGAGGTGCGCGGCGGCAAGACCGATGTCCGGATCGATATCGGCGCTACCGGCAGCACGCCGACGCAATGGGGAAGCACGATGAGCGGGACGGTCACGGCGCTGGTCGGCCCGGCGACCCTGGTAAACACGAAGATCGATCTGGATTCGCCGCTGAACAAGCTCGGCGCTGCGGTCAACCCGTTCCACAATATCGATCCGTCGACCGAGCTGCAATGCGCGGTGATTCGGCTGCCATTGCACAACGGCGTCGCTGAAGTGGAACGCAGCATCGCCATCGAAACCAAGAAATTCGGTGCGACTGCGACCGGCAAGTTGGACTTTCGTACGCAGACGCTGGACCTCGCGATCCGACCGCAGATCCGGCAAGGTGTGCCGCTGGACATTCCGCAGGTTGCCGACCTGGTGCGTTTCCGCGGGCCGTTCGCCTCACCCGCAGTCGCGATCGACTCGGTGGCCACCACTGCCACCATCGCCCGCATCGGCGCGGCCGCCTACACCGGCGGGTTGTCGATGGTCGGCGAGTCGCTGTTGTCGCGGGCAGGGGCCAGCCCCTGCGAGGTCGCGTTAGGCCGGAGGTCGGGCGCGGCGCAGGTGGCAGGCAGCGTCGGCACGGTCGTCGAAGACCTGGGCAAGGCGCTGGGCCGGGCGTTCCACCGCTGACCGCGGTCGGCGGTCCTCGCGATCCGCGGTTCCGCGTTCAGGCGCCGATCGCGAAGTCGGTCGTCTCGAGCAGGCTGATCGCGGTTTTCGCAACCTGCAGCGTGTCGTAGTAAGCGTACCCGGCGACCGCGGCCGCGCCGATCACCGGAAGCCAGCGGCTTGCCGCCGTACCCGCGACGCGCTGCGTCACCGACATGCCGACGCTGGTCAATACGCTCCTCAGCGCACCGCCCGATACCTGACGGACCACCAGCCGCTCGCCGGCGCGCACGACCACGTCGCGCGCCACCTGGCTGGTCGCGTGCCGGAACAGGCAGTACACCATGTGTGCCCGGGTCAACGCGACTTCCTTGCCGTACAAGCCCGCGATGTCGGAGACCATCTGCGCCTGGATGCGCCAGATCGCGATGAGGTCGGGCAGGACGGTCAACATGCCGAACACCCCTGGCGGAAGCGCGAGTGCTCCCGACATCGCCGCCGCCCGTGTCGCCGACTTGCGCGCCAGCGCTCGCGCCGCACTTCCCGGCTCGCTGCTCGCCGCCATGCGCGTCGTTGGAATGCTGGCGACGATGTTCTCGATGGCGTCGGCCACCGTGCCGGCCAACGGCGCCACCGACGATAAAGCGGTCATTGACGACCTCCTGCACTCTCGGGCGCGGCCGGATTGCCGCACCGTCGCAACCGCAGCGACGGACAACGCAAGTATAAAGGTTACAATCGCCCGCAGGAAAAGCAGCCGAGCGCCCGCGATGTCGCCGATACTGCCGTACGCGATCCTGCCGCCTTTGTACGTCGAATACGACGCATGCGCACCCGATGTCGCGGAGCGCGTCATCGAATTGGTCGGAGCCGCGGCGCCCTGGGCGCGCATCGACCATATCGGCAGCACCGCGATCCCGGGTTGCGCCGGCAAGGGCGTCATCGACCTGGTCGCGCTTTATCCCGCGGGCAGGCTCGACGCGATGCGCGACACGATCGATGCGCTCGGTTTTCAGCCGCAGCGCACCGGCCATGCTTTCCCCGCCGACCGGCCGATGCGCGTCGGCGCGATCGAGCACCGAGGTCACGTCTATCGGCTGCACATCCACGTCGTCGCCGCCGACTCGGAGGAAGCGCAGTCGCTGTATCGCTTTCGCGATGTCCTTCGCGCCGATCCGGCGCTGCGCGATGCCTATCAGGCAAAGAAACGAGCGATCCTCCAGTCGGGAGTCGAGAGCTCGAACGACTATACGCATGCGAAGGGCGAATTCATCAGCGCGGTCTTGAGCCGCAGCCTGGACTGACGGGCACGACCGATGCGCATTGGCGTCCCGCGCGAGCGCAAGGACGGCGAGTGCCGCGTGGCTCTCACGCCCGAAGGCGCGCGATCGCTGGTCGCCGCGGGCCATGAGATCGTGGTCGAGCGCGGCGCCGGCGAGCGCGTCGGTTTCGGCGATGCGGCCTATGTCGCGGCCGGGGCAAGCGTCAACGCGGACGCGGCGGCTGCTTTCGATTGTCCGCTGATCGTCAAGGTCAAGGAGCTGCAACGCGACGAGATCGCGCTGTTGAAGCCGGCGACGACGGTCATGGGATTCGCCCAGCTGGCACGCGATCGCGACCTGCTCGACGCAGTTCTTGCGGCGCGCATCGGCCTCATCGGCTATGAGAGCGTGGGCGACGGCCGGGGTGGGCTGCCGTTGCTGGCGCCGATGTCGCGCATCGCAGGGCGGCTGGCGCCGCTGGTCGCGGCGTCGCTGCTGATGAGCGACAGCGGCGGCGGCGGCGTGTTGCTGCCCGGGGTGGATGCTGTCGCTCCGGCCCGCATCGTCATCGTCGGTGCCGGCAACGTGGGGGCCGAAGCGGCGCGCGTGTCGCTGGCGCTGGGAGCAACCGTGACGGTGTTCGCACGCACTCAGGCCCGGCTCGGACC
>JBDTNP010000361.1:0-3365 GCA_039933695.1 Betaproteobacteria bacterium
CTGATCTACCTCGAGGACCTCGGACGCGCCCAGTCGGATGCACAGCAGATGAAGCTGGCGGCGATGGGCCGGCTGACCGCAAGCATTGCGCACGAAGTGCGCAATCCGCTGTCGGCGATCAACCAGGCCGCTCAGCTGCTCGAGGAAGATGGCTCGGTCGCGCCCGAGGGCGAGCGCCTGCTGTCGATGATTCGCAACAACGCCAAGCGCATCGATCGCATCGTCGGCGAAGTGCTGCAGCTCAATCGCCGGGATCGGCAGCAACCCGAGGTCATCGACTATTCGGAATTCATCTACTCGCTGGTCGAGGAGGTCGTGCAGGCCGAAGACATCCCGCCCGCGAGCGTGATCATCCAGTGTCCGAGCGAGCTGTACGTGCTGTTCGACCGCGGCCATTTAAGCCAGATCATGTGGAACCTGGTGCGCAACGCCTGGCAGCACTGCCAGAAGAAGGACGGCAGCATCCACATCATGGGCCGCGCCGGATATATGGGCGATGCCGTAATATCCGAGCTTGCCGATGACGGTCCGGGCATTCCGGCCGAGTTGCGGGCGCAGATATTCGAGCCGTTCTTCACGACGCGGCCGGGCGGTACAGGGCTGGGCTTGTACATTGCGCGGGAGCTGGCCGACGCGAACGGCGCCGCGCTGGAGCTCCTGCCCAAGGGTCCGGGTGCCAATTTTAGATTGACGTTGAAGCGGGCGGCGAATCCGCCGACCTAGCCAGTTTTTGCCTTGGGAGGCACCTATGGCGCGAAGAACACGCGATCGCGGGCAACCGAAAGTGCTGGTCGTCGACGATGAGCCGGATCTGCTCGAGCTGCTCGAGCTCACCCTGTCGCGGATGGGTCTCGATACGACGCGCGCACAGTCGGTCAGCGAAGCGATCCAGCTGCTCGACAACCAGGCTTTCGACCTCTGCCTGACCGACATGCGGCTGCCCGACGGCGAGGGACTTGCTGTCGTCGAGCACATCACCGAAAAAGCGCTGGATGTGCCGGTCGCGGTCATCACGGCGTTCGGCAGCGCCGAGAATGCCGTGGCCGCGCTCAAGGCCGGCGCATTCGACTATCTGGCGAAGCCGGTCGCGCTCGAGCAGTTGCGGGCACTGGTCAAGCAGGCGCTGAAGGTTTCGGAGAAGCCGTCCGCGCCTTCCTCGTACCAGCTTCTCGGCGAATCGCCGGCGATCATGCAGGTGCGGTCGATGATAGATCGGTTGTCGAAGAGCCAAGCGCCGGTGTTCATCACCGGCGAGTCGGGCAGCGGCAAGGAGCTGGCAGCGCGGATGATCCACATTGGCGGCGCTCGCGCCGAGCATCCGTTCGTTCCGGTCAACTGTGGTGCGATTCCCGAAAACCTGATGGAGTCGGAGTTCTTCGGCTACAAAAAGGGTGCCTTTACCGGGGCCGAAGGCGACCGCGACGGATTCTTTCAGGCGGCGAACGGCGGCACGCTGTTTCTCGACGAGGTCGCCGACCTGCCGCTGCCGATGCAGGTCAAGCTGTTGCGCGCGATCCAGGAGAAAAAAGTCCGGAAAGTCGGCGCGACGACCGAGGAGCCGGTCGACGTGCGCATCATCAGCGCAACCCACAAGAAACTTCCGGCTCTGGTCGACGCCGGCGAGTTCCGGCAGGACCTTTTCTACCGGCTGCACGTGATCGAGCTGGCGATGCCCAGCCTGCGCGAAATGCGGGAGGACATTCCGTCGATCGCCGACGCGATCCTGAAAAAGCTGGCGCGCACGACGCCGGCCCGGCTCGACCCCGAGGCGGCCGCCGCACTGGAAGCGTATCCGTTTCCCGGCAATGTGCGCGAGCTGGAGAACATCCTCGAGCGGGGACTTTCGCTCGCCGCGAATACCGAGCGAATCACCGCCGAAGACCTGCACCTGACGCCGCCGCCCGACGAAGGCGACGCCGTGCTGCCGACGGGCGACAAGTGGCCGCTGCAGGATTATCTCGATCGCGTCGAGCGCGCCGCGATCAACGAGGCGCTGGAAAAGACCCGCTACAACCGGACCGCCGCCGCCAAGCTGCTCGGCATCACCTTCCGCGCCCTGCGCTATCGCATGGAGAGGCTGGCGATCAAGTAAAGCCCGCCCTGCTTCCTCCCGCGGTCTTTCACGAAGCCGCCGCCGCGCTCCCAAGGCTCGGCCCCCGGCTGGAAGCCAATACTGCGTTCCGGATACGTTCGCCACCGAACAGACTGGGGTTCGACGGCGCAGCTATCGTCCAGCTCTATCGGTATCCCACCCGGCGGCTGGATTCTCATGGATCGACAGAAAGTTTTGCATTCGCTGATCGGCGGGGTGCTCGCCATTACGGCGCTCGGGCTTGCATCGTGCGACCGCAGATCCGAAACGCCCGCCGCGCCAGCGCCGTCGGCAACGGCTTCGTCGTCGGGTGACGCTTACGATCCTGCGAAAATGGATTTCAAGCCGGGACCGGCCAAGCTCTCGTCCGAGCGCCATACGGGACCCTTTGCCGCCGGCAGTGCGCTCAGCATGGACGCGGCGCTGAAGCCGCTAGTCCCGGATGCGGTCAAGGAAATCCGGCTCGACACGACGCACAAGATCATCGAAATTGCTCCCGGCGTGAAATTCAGCGCATGGACGTTTGGCGATCAGGTCCCTGGGCCGGTCGTCCGGGTACGGGTCGGCGATCGCGTCAAGTTCTCGATGACCAATCGCAGCGACGAGCCGGCCCCGGGACTCCAGGTGATGGCCGCGCCGATGATGCACTCGATGGACTTCCACGCGGCGATGGTCTCGCCGCAGGACAAGTATCGATCGATCGCGCCGGGCCAGACGATCAGCTTCGAATTCACGGCCAATTATCCGGGCGTTTTCATGTATCACTGCGGCACGCCGATGGTGCTCGAGCACATCGCGTCCGGCATGTATGGGATGGTGGTCGTCGAACCACGCGATGGCTATCCGACCAAAGTGGATCGTGAATACACGGTCGTGCAGAGCGAGTTTTACACCAAGCTCGATCCGCAGAAGCGCAGGGTCGACGGTCAGCCGCTGTACGTGCTGGATGGCGAGAGGGTTCGCACCAAGGCGCCAACATACACGGTGTTCAACGGCCGCTACAACGGCATGGTCGACCATCCGCTGCCGGCCAAGCCGGGCGAACGCGTGCGCCTGTTCGTGCTCAACGTCGGGCCTTCCAACACGTCCAGCTTCCACGTGGTCGGCACGATATTCGATCGCGTATGGCTGGAAGGCAATCCGGACAACCAGCTTCGCGGTGCGCAGACGGTGTTGCTCGGCTCGAGCAATGCGGCGATCGTCGAATTCGTCGTGCCCGAGGCCGGCAGCTATATCATGGTCGATCATCACTTTGCCAATGCCTCGCAGGGCG
>JBDTNP010000362.1:0-3998 GCA_039933695.1 Betaproteobacteria bacterium
GTCTCGACATCGAGATTGCCGCGGCGGTCGACAAGGGCATTGCCTGCCTGCCCGCAGTGCGATGGCGCAGCGTTCCCGACGCGGTGCGCGCGGCCGAGTCGCGCCGCCTGGACCGGCTGTTACGGGCATGGCTGGACATCGAGCGCGCAAGGCCGCCATTCGCGGTCGCCGCGGTCGAGGCGCGGCGCGACCTGTTGCTCGGCGGCATCGCTCTTCGGATGCGCGTCGACCGGATCGACGCTCTCGGCGACGGCGGACTTGCGATCATCGACTACAAGACCGGAGCGCTCGACCAGCCGGCACAATGGTTCGACGATCGACCGCGCGCATCGCAACTGGGCACTTATACGCTGGCGCAACGCGCAACCGAGCCTCGGCTGGCGGTGCGCGCCGTTGTCCACGCCGAGCTTCGCACCGCGAGCATCGCCGCGTCGGGGCTCACCGCCGATCGCACGGCGTGGCCCGGCCTGACGCACGTCGCCGCCGCCGGGCCCTTTGCCGACTGGCGCTCGCTCGAGTCCTGGTGGGAAGCGCACTTAAGCGCACTCGCGGCCGAGCTCGCCGCCGGCGCGGCGACTGTAACGCCGCGCCTGAAGCCGTCGCCGTGCCGCAACTGCGGCTTGCAGGCACTGTGCCGCATCGATTCGGTTCGTTTCGAAGAGCCCGAAGACAATGAAGCAGGCTGAAGCGAGCGGACCGCCCGACTGCGCGGCGCGCGAGGCGGCGCTCGATGTCGCCCGCTCGTTCATCGTCCAGGCACCGGCCGGGTCGGGCAAAACCGAGCTCCTTATCCAGCGCTTCCTGGCGCTGCTCGCGCGGGTTGAGCGGCCCGAGGCGATCGTCGCGATGACGTTCACGCGCAAGGCCGCGGGCGAGATTCGAGAGCGGATCGTCAAGGCGCTGCGCGAAGCCGCAGGCGGCGCGGCGCCTGAGCAAGCGCATCGTGCGCTTACGTGGTGCCTCGCCCGCGCCGTGCTCGAGCGCGATGCGGCGCTCGGATGGGAACTGGTCGCGCATCCGGCGCGCCTGCAGGTCCACACGATCGACGCCCTGTGCGCGACATGGATGCGGCAGGCGCCGATGGCAGTGAAGCTGGGCGCGATGCCGAGGCTGATCGAACGCGCAGAGGCGCTGCATGCGCGCGCGGCGCAGGCGGAGCTCGATGCCGCAGGCGAGAACAGTGCCGCCTGGCAGCGGCTGCTCGACTATCTGGACAACGACGGCGACCGATTGAGCCTGCTCATCGCCGAAATGCTCGCCCGGCGCGATCAGTGGCTGCGCCACGTTATCGTCGGCGATCCCGTTGCGCTCCGCGCGCGACTCGAGCAGGCACTGGGCGCAGAGATCGCTCACAGCCTCGAAGCTGTCGCGGAACTGCTGCCGGCGGCCACAGCGCGGTCGATGCTCGATCTGGCGCGCTACGCCGCCGAACACCTCGCTCGATCCGATCCCGCACACCCGTTCGCCTTGTGGGCGCAGCGCGGCGCGCTGCCGAATGCAGGCGCAGCATCGCTGGATGACTGGCGCGCAATCGCAGACTGGCTGCTGAAAAAGAACGGGGATTTCTACGCCGACGTCAACATTGCGCAGGGCTTTCCACCCAAGGGCAGCGCGCGCGACGAGGGAGCAGCCCGGCGCGACGCGCACAAGCAGGCGATGATTGGATTGCTGCGCAGCCTTGCGGCGGTGCCGGGCCTGGCCGCAGCGCTGCACGGCATCCGCCGGCTGCCGCCGCCGCGCTACGACGAGACGGCCTGGGGCTTTATCGAGGCGCTGCTCGAAGTGTTGCCGCGTGCCGCGGCGCGGTTGCAACTCGTATTCGCCGAGTCGCGCGCGATCGACTTCATCGAGGCCAGCCAGATCGCGCTGCGAGCCCTGGGTGAGCCCGATGCGCCGTCGGACCTTCTGCTGCGGTTGGACATGCGCATCGAACACCTGCTCGTCGATGAATTCCAGGACACTTCGCTCTCGCAATACGAGCTTATTGAGCGTCTGGTCGCGGGCTGGGCCCCGAGCGACGGCCGGACGCTTTTCGTTGTCGGCGATCCGATGCAGTCGGTCTACGGCTTTCGCGAAGCGGAGGTCGCCTTGTATCTGGACGCGCAACGACAACGGCGACTGGGTGAAGTCGCGCTCGAGCCGCTGGCTCTGCAGTGCAATTTCCGCTCGCAATGCGATCTCGTCGCATGGGTCAATCGCGTCTTCGCGCAGGTGCTGGCCGCATCGCCGCGCCCTACCGAGCGCGTCGTCGCGTTCGGCGCCGCCAGTCCCGTGCTGCCGGCAGGGCCTCCTCCCGCCGTTACGGTCGAAGCCTGCGCCAACGACGCCGATGAAGCAGCGAAGGTGGTGTCGCATGTTCGCGCAGCGCTGGCCGAGCGCGCCGAGGTCGCGATCCTCGTGCGCAAGCGCGGCGACCTCGCGGCAATTCTTCCCGCTCTTAGAGGCGCCGGCATTCCTTTCGCCGCGGTCGACCTCGATCGGATGGCAGATCGCCAGACGATCCTCGATCTCGCATCGCTGACGCATGCGCTGATCCAACCCGACGACCGGCTCGCATGGCTTGCGGTGCTGCGCGGGCCCTGGTGCGGTCTGACCCTGCCCGATGTCTTCGCGCTCGACGCCGCGTCGGGCGGCGGCAGCCTGTGCGAGGTGATCGTCGCGCATCAGGCGGCAGCGCACGTGAGGCCCACCGACATGTCGGCGGATGGCGCGCGTCGGTTGCAAAGACTGGCAGCGAGCATCGCGCCCGCTGTGGAAGACCGCGGGCGCATGCCGCTCTCCACAACCGTCCGGGGGGTTTGGCTGGCCCTCGGCGGACCGGCGTGCGTCGGCGAGCCGAGTGACGTCGAAGCGGCCGACCGTTTTTTCACACTGCTTGCCGAGCACGCCCCTGCCGCCGATGTGTCCGACTGGAACGCCTTTCTCGATGCGCTGTCCGCCACATTCGTCGAGACCGGCGCCGGCGCCGACGCGAAGGTGCGCATCATGACCTTGCATCGCGCGAAAGGCCTGGAGTTCGACGTTGTGGTCATGCCGGGCCTGGCGGAGGCGCCGGGAAAGGGTTCGCCACAGCTCTTGCGCTGGCGGCGACGGCCGACCCGCCTGCTGCTCGCGCCTATCGACGCAAGACACGTCGATCTTGCCGAACAGGATCCGGTCTACCTGTACCTGACTAAGCTGGCGCGGGGCGAGGAAGTCGCCGAGCTGATTCGTCTTCTCTACGTCGGTTGCACCCGCGCCAAAAAGCGCTTGCACCTGACCGCGGTGCTGAGCACCGAGCCGGACGAGAATGCGCGGCTGCGCTGGCGCAAGCCTGCGCGCGGCACCGCGCTCTCCGCGCTTTGGACCGCGGTCGAGGCCGATCTGGCTCCGCCGCCTCCGGCCGCGGCTGTCGCGCCGTCGTCAGGCGCCCCCGGCGGTGTGCCGCTGCTGCGCCTGCCGCTCGACTGGCGGCCGCCGCCGCTGCCGCCGGCGCTGCCGATCGCGCCGCGCGCGGCGGCTGCAGACGAACCGCTGGTCGAGTTCGACTGGGTGCGCGAAACAGCGCGGCAGATCGGCATCGTCGCGCATCGGCTGTTGCGCCAATGCGCGGATGAGGGCCTGGAGCGATGGCCGTCGGAACGCATCGCCGCGCAACGCGTTCGGGTCGTGCGCGAGCTCGCAGGCCTGGGATTTACCGGCGTCGAAGCCGAATCCGCCGCCGAGCAGGTTCTCGGCGCCATCGTGTCGACGCTCAATGACGCGCGGGGCCGCTGGCTGTTCGATCCCGGGCACACCGACGCGCACAGCGAATATGCGCTGACCGGCATTCGTGACGGCACGCCGGTCCATGTCGTCCTCGATTGGAGTTTTGTCGACGCCGAAGGCGTGCGCTGGATCGTCGACTTCAAACTGTCGCAACACCAGGGCGCGGGCCGCGAAGCGTTTCTCGACAGCGAGCAGGAGCGTTACCGCTCGCAACTCGACGCCTATGCCGAGGTCGTGCGCGGCCTGGGCGC
>JBDTNP010000363.1:0-3842 GCA_039933695.1 Betaproteobacteria bacterium
TCGAGACGGTGCCCGACGTCGCGGGCTTACGCCGGCTGCACCACCTGCCCGCCGCGCTGTCGGATGCTGCGGTTGCGACCTGGGCCGCGCAGCAGCGGCGGGCCGCCACCGGCGGCGACTTTCTTCCGCTGCATCTGCAGCGCGTCGTCGCCATCGCCTGCGGCTTGCGCGAAGGCAGTACGTTCCGCGTCTGGTCGCTCGGCGAGTCGGGCGACGCCGAGGCCGAGCTGATCCGGCGTTTTTTCGACGGCATCGATCGCTACACGCCGCAGCTCGTTTCCTGGAACGGCGGAGGATTCGACCTGCCGGTGCTGAACCATCGCGCGCTGATCCACGGCATCAGCGCGGCCAGATTCTGGGATTGGGGCGACGACGACCGCGAGTTCAAATTCAACAGCTACCTCGGGCGTTACCACACGCGGCATCTCGATCTGATGGACGTGCTGTCGATGTACCAGCCGCGGGCGACCGCGGGCCTCGATGCGATCGCGCGCCTTTGCGGCTTTCCCGGCAAGCTGGGCATGGACGGCAGCGAGGTCCACGCGGCATTCGAGGCAGGCAGGATCGACGAGATCCGCTGCTATTGCGAAACGGACGTGATGAATACCTACCTCGTCTACCTGCGCTTCCAGCTGCTGCGCGGAACCCTGTCCGCGGCGCAGTACGCGACCGAGCTGTCGTTTGCGCGCGAAAAGCTCGCCGCAACCGGCGCGCCGCATTGGCGCGAATTCGTCGCGGCCTGGGATGCGAATGCTTGAGGCCGCGGGCGGCGCCTAGGTTTTGAGAAGCGGAAGAGGCGTGAATCTGCCGCCGAGCGGGCCGGCCGACGGGACGTTCCACCAGCGGTCGAGCGCCGTCGCGTAGACGCTGCGAAAATCGATCGAGTATCCGGTGTTGCCGTCGCCGGAGAGGCGGTCGAGCGCAGGCTGCTCGCCGTAGAGTCCGCCGGCGACGCGGCCGCCGAACACGAAATGCGTGCTGGCCGTGCCGTGATCGGTGCCGTGCGACAGATTCTCTTTGGGCCGGCGGCCGAATTCGGCGTAGGTGAGCACCAGAGTATCGTCCCAGCGCTGCAGCTCGCCGAGCGCATTTTTCAGCGCGACGACGCCTGCCGCCAACTCGCCCAGCAGTCGCGCCTGTGTCGGCGCCTGGCCGCTGTGGGTGTCGTAGCCTGTCTGCGTCACGCGTACGACCGCCACGCCCGGACGGTTGGCGACGACCTGGCAGGCGGTCCGGATCGCGTTGCCGAACGGGCTTTGCGGGAAGCTCGCCTTGAACGCATAGTCGGATTTGAGACGCGCCGCGGCCTGGACGATATCGGCTTCGACCTTCAGGATGTGCTGCAAGGCGTCGTTGCCCGCCTGCCCTTCGGCCGTGGCGAAGCGCGCCTGCCGCAGGAACTGCTCGGTGTTGGCCAGCGCGATCGCGCACGTGCCGCCGCCTGAAAGCGGCCCCAGATCGGGCGAGCCGACGATCACCCCGTCGGCTGCGAAGTCTGCCGGCGTCGGCGCCAAGGCGAACGTGCGCGTCAACCAGCCATACTGCAGATACTGGTGACTGCCCGACGCCGTGTCCCAGATCTCGATCGAGCGGAAATGCGACAGGTTCGGCGCCGGATAACCGACGCCCTGCAGCACGGCGAGCTCACGATCGCGCCATAGCGGCAGCAGCGGCTCGAGGGCAGGGTTCAAGCCGGCAGCATCCGAAAGCTGGACGACCGAATCGCGCGCGATCGCGAGCTTGGGGCGCAATGCGTAATAGGCCGGATCGGCGAACGGGACCAGCGTATTGAGTCCGTCGTTGCCACCCTTGAGCTCGATCAGTATCAGCAGCCGGCGATAGTCGGCGCCCGCCGGTGCAGCGCCGAAAGCGAGGTTCGCCGCAAGCCCCGACGCCATGGCGGCGATCGGCGCGCTCGCGGCGAGCTTGAGGAAACGGCGTCGATCGATCATTCGGGCTCCTCCGATCACGTGCTCATTTGAGCTCGTAGGCCGCGTCGAGCACGAGCTCGCGCAGCATCGCCAGCGGCTCGGTCGCCTGTGGCGGCGTCTGCGGCGCGACGGCGAACAGCAGCCGAACCGCGTCGTCGCGGCGCTTCTTCGCATCGGCCGGAGCTTTCCACTGCGCGAACCACGCCGCGCTGTCGAACTGCACGCTGCGCATGCCGCGATCGACGGCGCGCATCAAGCGCGCGCGGCGCGCCTGCTCGGTTTCGTCAGCCGCCTCCGGCGATGGCGTACGATCCGATGCCGCCATCGCGTCGCCGGGCATCGACTGCGGCATGCCGGCGGCGCCGCCTTCGGCCCGCATCAACCGGTCGAGAAACTGCTTGCGCGCGAGCAGGGTGCTGGTGTTGATCCACGCCTGCTGGCCGGGCCAGCCCTTGACGTTCGGCGGCGCGAACAGGTTCTGTCCCATGCCAGCTCCGGCGACGGCAAACGGGATTGAATCGCCTGGATGCATGCCGAATTGCCGCAGCGCGCCGACCACGAGGTCGACCGGCGACTTGACCAGCGTGCCGCGGTTTTGGCGAGCGTAGAACGCGTCCGATGTCAGCAGCGCGTACAGCGCGGTCTTGATGTCGTAGCCGGAATCGCGAAAATGCGCGGCGATGCGTTTGACTTCGGCGGCGTCGGGATTGGGCGAGACGAACTCGCGCCACAGCTTGCGGCTGACGAATTCGGCGGTCGACGGTTGCGCGAGCAGAATGTCGATGACGTCGTCGCCGTCGAAATTGCCGCTCCTGCCCAGGACCGTCTTGCTTCCGTAGTCGTGCACGGCGCGGCGGAAGACGAACTCGCCGCGCTCGCGGTCGAGGCTCCAGCCGGTGAAGGCACGCGCGGCTTCCTTGACGTCGCTCTCGCCGTAGTTGCCTTCGCCCAGCGTAAAGAGCTCCATCAGTTCGCGCGCGAAATTCTCGTTCGGCGCGCCCTTGCGGTTCTGTGCGCTGTCCAGGTAGACGAGCATCGCCGGATCGCGGGCGACGGCGTGCAGCATTGCGCCGAAGTTGCCGAGCGCTTGCGCGCGCAGCGTGACGTTCTGCCGATACATCAGCTCGGCGAGCTTCACCTTCTGCTGGCTGGACACGAAATGGTTGTGCCAGAACAGCGTCATCCGCTCGGTCAGCGGCGACGGCGTGGACAGCATTTCGCCGACCCACCAGCCGCGCAACTCCAGGCCTTCGCGGACCTGTTGCTGGCGGAACATCTTGAGCTCCTCGTCGGACGCGCCTGCTCCGCGGCGCGGATAGTGCAGCGGTCCGGTCGCGACCATCGTCGGCGGCGGCGTCAACGTCGCGGTCCGCGCGGTGCCGAGCAGCGCCCTTGCCGCCTCTTCGCGCGACATGCCGACATAGTGTTCGATCTCGGCTTGCGTGGCGCCGAACCCCGTGCGGTTGAGCAGGTGCCTCGCGTCGTCGTAACCGAGCGCGCCGGCGATCGCCGCATCGGCCGGCGGTGCGGCCAGCGACAGGACGGCCGCGATGGTGGCGAACGAGGTGAGGGCGCGCATGCGGTGGCCGAAGCGGTGTCCGATCGGCAATCAACGGCCCAGTGTAGCGAGCTGTTGACTTTGCGTGCGTCTTCGGTTGTAACAGCCTGTTGCGCTTTACCGGCGAGCGAGGGTCAGAGCCTGATCGTGCCGCGGCCGAGCTCGAGCACGCGTCCCGAGACGAAAATGCGTCCGTCGGCGTCGACGTCGAGGCCGAGGCGGCACGGCCGTCCGACGGCTTCGCCCTGGGATATGGTCAGCGACTGCGGGCGCGCGGCACCGGTCGCGACCAGCCATCCGCCCAAGTTCGCGCAGGCGGAACCGGTCGCCGGATCCTCGACCACGGCGCCATG
>JBDTNP010000364.1:0-2249 GCA_039933695.1 Betaproteobacteria bacterium
GACCACGGCGGCGGCCGCGCGCAAATCCTCGATGCGCGAATTGGTGCAGGAGCCGATGAATACCTTGTCGATGCGTATGTCGGTCATCGGCGTGTTCGGGGCGAGCCCCATGTACAGCAACGCGCGCTCGATGCCGTCGCGACGGATCGGATCGCGCTCCTTGTCCGGGTCCGGCACGCGGCCTTCGATCGTCGTCACCATCTCCGGCGACGTGCCCCAGGTCACCTGCGGGGCGATCGTCGCCGCATCGAGGGCGACGACGCGGTCGAACTTCGCGCCGGGATCGGACTTGAGCGTGCGCCAGTAAGCGACGGCGCGGTCCCACATTTCGCCAACGGGCGCGAACTGGCGCCCGTTGAGATACGCGATCGTCTTGTCGTCGACCGCGATCATTCCGGCACGGGCGCCGGCTTCGATCGACATGTTGCACACCGTCATCCGCCCTTCCATCGACAGCGCTTCGATCGCCGGACCGCCGAACTCGATCGCGTAGCCGGTGCCGCCGGCGGTGCCGATCTTGCCGATCACCGCGAGCGCGATGTCCTTCGCCGTGCAGCCGAACGGCAGCGCACCGTCGATCTTGACCAGCATCGCCTTCGACTGGCGCGTGAGCAGGCATTGCGTCGCCAGCACATGCTCGACCTCGGAGGTGCCGATGCCGAACGCGAGGCAGCCGAACGCGCCGTGCGTGCTGGTGTGCGAATCGCCGCAGACGACCGTCATCCCGGGCAAGGTCGCACCATTCTCGGGTCCGATGACGTGCACGATGCCCTGCCGCGGGTCGCGGAACGGAAAGTAGGCCTTGGCGCCGTACTGCCGCATGTTGGCGTCGAGCGCGTCGACCTGGACGCGCGAGGTCGGGTCCTCGATGCCGCGATCCCAGTGCTGCGTCGGCGTGTTGTGATCGGCGGTGGCGACGATCGAACCGACGCGCCACGGCTTGCGCCCCGCAAGCTTCAGACCCTCGAACGCCTGCGGACTTGTCACCTCGTGCACCAGATGGCGATCGATGTAGAGCAGCGCGGTGCCGTCCGCTTCGCGGCGAACGACATGGCTGTCCCACAGTTTGTCGTAAAGGGTACGGGCGGTCATCGGCGCACGGCGTAAGCGATTCGTGAACATTGAATTATTGCACAGCAGCAACCCGGCCGTAAGCGCACGCGGCGGGAGCCTCAGGCGGCGACTCCCCGCCCGGCCAGCCACCCAGTGATGTCCGCGCCTATCCGGACTGCGTACGCGTCGAAGGTCGGACCGTCGAGCGAACGAAGCCAGGTCAATTGGCGCCTGGCGAGCTGGCGCGTTGCTGCGGCACCGCGCTCGCGCAGCGCGTCGCGGTCGCCATCGCCATCGATGAACTGCCAGGCCTGCCGGTAGCCGACGCAACGCATCGACGGCATCGACGCGTCGAGGCGGAAGCGCCGCCGCAGGCCCGCAAGCTCGTCGACCAGGCCGGCGGCGAGCATCGCATCGAAGCGGGTCGCGATCCGCCGGTGCAGTTCTGCCCGGTCGTTCGGAACCAGCGCGAGCGACACGAGGCCCGCTTCGGCGGGGCTTCGCCGCGCGCCGCGCAGCGCCGAGATCGGCCGGCCCGACAATTCGTATACCTCGAGCGCGCGCTGGATGCGGTGGCTGTCGGTCGGATCGAGGCGCGCCGCCGTCGCGGGATCGAAGCGAGCGAGCTCGGCATGCAGCGCCGGCCAGCCTTCGGCGGCGGCGCGCGCGTCGAGTCGCGCCCTGACCGCGGCGTCCGCCGGCGGCAAATCCGACAGGCCTTCGCGCAGCGCCTTGAAATAGAGCATCGTGCCGCCGACCAGCAGCGGAATGCGGCCGCGCGCGCGAATGCCGGCGATCGCGGCGAGCGCATCGATGCGAAAGCGCGCCGCCGAGTAGGCATGGTCGGGATCGATCAGGTCGACCAGATGGTGCCGTACGCGGGTGCGGGTCGCGGCGTCGGGCTTGGCAGTGCCAATGTCCATGCCGCGATAGACCTGCGCCGAATCGACGCTGACAATCTCGACCGGCAGCCTGGCCGCCAGCTCGAGCGCGACCGCGGTCTTGCCCGATGCGGTCGGGCCCATCAGCAAAACCGCCGGCGTCATCGGCCGCGCATGAACAGGCGATCGAGGTCGGTAAGCGTCAGCTGGTACCAGGTCGGCCGTCCGTGATTGCACTGCCCCGCCCGCTCGGTCGCTTCCATTTCGCGCAGCAGCGCGTTCATCTCCGCGATGCCCAGGGCGCGGTGCGCGCGC
>JBDTNP010000365.1:0-10914 GCA_039933695.1 Betaproteobacteria bacterium
GCTGCGCGGCGCTCGCGCAGCGCGCCGGTTACGACGGCGTCGAGATCATGGGCTCGGAGGGTTACCTGATCAACCAGTTCGTCGCGCCGCAGACAAATCTGCGCGACGACGACTGGGGCGGCTCGTTTCTCAACCGCATTCGCTTTCCGGTCGCCATCGTGCGTCGCACGCGCGAAGCGGTCGGCCCGGACTTCATCATCATCTATCGCCTGTCGATGCTCGACCTGGTCGAAGGCGGCAGCTCGTGGGACGAGGTCGCCGCGCTGGCGCAGGCGGTCGAAGCCGCGGGTGCGACGATCATCAACACCGGCATCGGCTGGCACGAGGCGCGGATCCCGACGATCGCGACGATGGTTCCGCGCGCTGCGTTCGCCTGGGTGACGCGGCGACTGAAGGGGGCGGTGAAAATTCCATTGATCGCGACCAACCGAATCAATGATCCCGCCACCGCCGACGCCGTGCTCGCGCGCGGCGACGCCGACATGGTTTCGATGGCGCGCCCTTTCCTCGCCGACGCCGACTTTGTCGCCAAGGCGGCGCAGGGCCGCGCCGACGAAATCAATACCTGCATCGGCTGCAATCAGGCTTGCCTCGATCAGATATTCGAGGGGCAGACGGCGACCTGCCTGGTCAATCCGTATGCGTGCCGCGAGACCGAGCTCGTCTTCACGCCGGCCGCGGTAGGACGCAAAGTCGCCGTCGTCGGCGCCGGTCCGGCGGGACTCGCCGCCGCGACGACCGCCGCCGAGCGCGGCCACGCGGTGACGCTGTTCGACGCGGCCGCGGAGATCGGCGGCCAGTTCAATCTCGCGCGCCGCATTCCGGGCAAGGAGGAATTCGCCGAGACGCTGCGGTATTTTCGCGTGCGGCTGAAGGACGCAGGCGTCAAGCTCAGGCTCGAGCATCGCGCCGTCGCGCAGGACTTGCAGGGCTACGACGAAGTGATTCTGGCTTCCGGCGTTTTGCCGCGAACGCCGGCGATCCCCGGCATCGGGCACGCCAAGGTGGCGAGCTATGTCGACGTCGTCGAGGGACGCCGCCAGCCGGGGCGACGCGTGGCGATCATCGGCGCCGGCGGCATCGGCTTCGACGTCGCTGAGCTTCTCACCGCCGGCGAGGCGGCCGACGGTCATCTGAGCGACGGAGGCGCCGACGATCCCGCGATCGAAGCATTTCGCGACGAATGGGGCATCGATGCCGGGTATGGCGCGCGCGGCGGCCTCAAGCCCGCGCACGAGCCGATGCCGCCGCGGCAGGTGTGGTTGCTGCAACGAAAGCAAAGCAAAGTCGGTGCGGGGCTGGCCAAGACGACCGGCTGGATCCGGCGCACACTGCTCAAGCGTCGCGGCGTCGTGATGATCGCCGGCGTCGAGTACGACAGGATCGACGACGCCGGGCTGCATATCCGCGTCGACGGCGAGACCCAAACCCTGGACGTCGACACGATCGTCATTTGCGCCGGACAGGAGCCGCGACGCGATCTGGTCGCCGCGCTCGAAGCGGCGGGTATCCGTCCCCGGTTGATCGGCGGAGCGGACGTGGCAGTGGAGCTCGACGCCAAGCGGGCGATCGATCAGGGCACGCGGGTAGCGCTGGCGCTCTGAGTTGTTGCGGGCGCGCTTAGTAGGCGCTCCGAACCAGCCCGAGATCGTCCAGCTCGGCGAGGACGTCGGCGCCGTGCAACGCGGTGTAAACGACGACGCTCAGCAAGAGCAAAGTGACTAGCGACCAAAGCAGATCGCCCCAGGGCTGCCGATGATGCTCGGAAGGCTGACGTGATTCCTCGTCGCATCGCGGGGCCGCGCGCGGCGCGCGGTCGAGCGGCGACTCGCGCGGCGATTTGCCGCGACGACGTGCGAAAAACGCGAGCAATGCGGCTGCGGCGGCGAGCCGGATCGAACGCTCGAGTCCATCGGCAATCATCGCGCTCCCGGCCGCGGGCGCATCTCCATGCATTTTTCGTCGCAAGCGGCATGCCAGCCGACGTCGATCGACGAATGTGTCGAATAACAGAGACTTGCCGCAGCGCCTGCCGCTGAACACGCGTTGCGTCTGCACTATTGCCTTGCAACAGGGGTTTTCCGGGCACCACGGTTGTGCGGGAACGCCTCGAACTCATGTCCGCAAGCGCCTGTCAGCGAGACTGCCAAAGGTGAGTGGTGACTTACAGCCGGGGGGCCGGCACCGAAGCTGGCTCTGTCCACGGATCCGACGTCGGACCGTACGTTGGCTGACTTGGTTGGAATTGTTACAAATAATGGTCGGTTAAAAAAAAATGAGATATTTTCGTGCGATAAACACCAAATAGTAGGGTTTAACGGGCCGGTTTATCGGTAAATGCACCGCAACATACCCAGATCATCCTCCCCGATCGGCTGCATCCGAACAAACGATTGGCACGCCGCCTACAGCCAGGTATTGTGTATTGCTGCAATGCAACAATATTATTGTTTCTTCGAGGCAAGAGGCTATGACGGAAAATATCGATATTAAGCGAAGTCCGACATCGATCGTGCGCAAGCCGATCGGCGTCGCGCTTCAGGGCGGCGGCTCGTGGGGCGCCTACACCTGGGGTGTTCTCGATGCGCTGCTCGCAAGCCGGCGCGTCGACATCGTCCAGCTGAGCGGAACGAGCGCCGGTGCGATCAATGCGGCGATCGTCGCCAGCGCGCTGGCCGACGGAACGCCTGCGCAAGCGCGCGAATCCTTGCGCGCGTTCTGGCTGGGCATTGCCGATCCCGCGTTTGCCGACGTCGTGCGCGCGATGTGGGGTCCACTCGGCAACCGCCTGCGGCACTCGGTCGGCGACTGGCTGCTCGCCGGTGGCGCGCTGTCGCCGTACGCCAACCCGCTGGGCCTCAACCCTCTGCGCAGCGCGATCGAGGCGCACGTGGACATCGACGCGATACGCAGCAAGTCCTCGCCGGCGCTGTACGTGACGGTCACCAATGTCAAGACCGGGCTGCCGCGCGTCATCTCCAACGAAGCGATGTCGATCGATGCGCTGCTCGCGTCGGCGTGCCTGCCGGAATTATTCCAGGCGGTCGAGCTCGACGGCGAAGCGTACTGGGATGGCGGCTATTGCGGCAATCCGACGCTCTGGCCGATGATCCACAACGGCACGGCTCGCGACATCATCGTCGTACAACTGGTCAGCGACCTGGCCGGCGAGATCCCGGTGGACGCACGATCGATCCGCCGCCGCGTCGGTGAAATCGTCTTCAATTCGAGCCTCGTCGCCGAGATGCAGGCGATCGCCGCGATGCGTACGCTGGCTGCGCGCGGCAACGGGCCGGCAAGCGTAGTCGACTTGCGGCTGCACCGCATCGGGCCGCCGCGCGAAGCATTGGCCGTCGATGGATCGGCCAGCGAACGCTCGCGGGTTTGGCTGGAGCGCCTGCACGAAGAGGGACTGGCGGCGGGCAGACAGTTCTTGTCGCGCCACGGACGCGATCTCGGCCTGCGGGAGACGCTGGACGTCGCGAAGGTTTTTTCCGACGGGCATAAGCCGAGAATGCGCGCACCGGTCCCGCAAGCTTCCGCGGCCGCGGCCTAGGAGGCGGCGACGAAATCGCGGCGAGGCGACGCGCATCAGCGGCGCTCGGCGGGCGGCGCGCCTTCCCACGCGGAGAGATCCGGCCGCTGCAGATGCCAGTCGGTGGCCTGCTGAAAGGCGCGGCCGGCGCGGATCAGCGTCGCTTCGGCGAATGGCGCGCCCAGCAGCTGCACCGCGACCGGGAGCCCATCGGCCGACATGCCGGCCGGCAGCGACAATGCGCAGATTCCGAGGTAATTGGCGACGCGTGTGAACGTGGCCAGCGGGGTGGCGACCTCGTCGACTTCATCGACTGGCGTGGCAGTGATCGGCAACGTCGGCGTCAGTAGGATATCCCGGCCGCGCATCCATTCGCCGAACGCGGCAGCCGCACGTTTGCGCCGGCCGAGCTCCTCGATATAGTCGGCGGCGCTGATGGCCTTTCCGCCGATCGTTCGCTTGCGGACCCAGGGATCGATCGGCAGCTTCGGGTCTTCGATGTAGTCGCGGTGCAGCGCCCACGCTTCGGCGGCGATGATCCTGCCGTTGCGCACCATCAGGTCTTCGAAGTCGATCGGCACAGCGACTTCGTCGACGAGCGCGCCGTGCTCGCGCAGCACCGCGATCGCGTGCTGCAGCGCGCGCGCCACATCCGGCAGCGTATCGGACGGCAGCTGCTCGGCCGGCAGCGCCGTGATGCGCAGGCGGCGCGCATCGGGGGCACCGGCAAGCACCGCGTCGAAATCGAGCCGGGGCACAGTCAGCGTGGAGGCGTCGCGCGCATCAGGTCCGGCCATTGCCGCGGTCAGCAGCGCGGCATCGTCAACGGTGCGCGCCAGCGGTCCGAGCGAATCGAGCGTCGTCGCCAGAGGCACGACGCCGGCGAGGCTGATCGTGCCGTAGGTCGGCTTCAGGCCGGTCAGCCCGCAGAGCGCTGCCGGGATGCGTATCGATCCGCCGGTATCCGAGCCGATGGCCGCAGGTGCCAGGCCCGCAGCGACTGCGACTGCGGATCCGCTGCTCGAACCGCCGGCGACGCGGTGGACGCGCGTGTCCCACGGATTCCACGGTGCGCCCATCGGCTCGTTGCGCCCCCACCCGCCGAACGCGAATTCGACCATGTGCGTCTTGCCGAGCGGAATCATTCCTGCGGCGAGCAGCCTCTCGACCGCGGTGGCGGTTTCGGTCGCGACTCTTCCGTGCCAGCTCTTCGATCCCGCCGTCGTCACTCGGTCCTTGACGTGCAGCAGATCCTTCAATGCGATCGGCAGCCCGTGCAGCGGACCGCGGCCCAGCCCGGCCTTGCGCTCGAGATCGGCTGCGGCTGCGCAATCGAGCGCGGCTCCGCGATAGACCTCGATGAACGCATGCGTGTGTTCATCGAGCGCCGCAATGCGCTCGAGGCACGCGGCGACGATAGCGTGCGATGACGTCTCGCCGGCGCCCAGGCGGCGCGAGAGCTCGGTCAGCGGAAGATAGGGAAGGTCTTTCGCGGTCATTCGGTCGCGCCTTTCGCGGAAACTCGTCGGACATTCGGATCATAGCCGAGCGCAGCGCGCCCGGTCTGCCGTGACGTCGCACTGAATCTTGGAGGCTGAGCGGCAGGCTTCGTTTCTAGCCCCGCTTCACGGCGAAGGCGAAACTAGCGACCGACAGCGCGGCCATCGCGAGCAGAGCCAGCAAGCCGGCAACCATCGCCGATTCCGCGACGGCGAGCGGCGCGAAAGCGAACGGTGCGATCGCGCGCGCAAACAGCGCCGGCGCGGCGAGATTGCCGAGCGTGCCGCCATATCCGGCACGGCCGAACAATTCGGCCGGCACGGTGCCGCGAACGATCGTGACCACGCCGTTGCTGCCGCCGAAGAGAACGGCGAACAGCAGCGCCAGCGCGACCTGTCCGTTCAGCGCAAGCAGCACCGCGACCGCGACGACGAGCAGCGACAGCGCGGCAATGCCGATCGAGCGCGAGGCGAAGCGCCGGCCGATCGCGAATTCGAGCAGGCGGCCGGCGACCTGCATCGGGCCGAAGAACGTCCCGACCCACACCGCGGTGGCGAGGCTGAGGCCCTTGCCCTGCAGGATGGTGATCAGATGCACGGTCAATACCGAGACGATAAAACCGTTGAACGCAAACGCGATCGCCAGCCAGACAAAAGCGGCGCGGCGCTTGGCCGAGGGGAGGGCGCCGCGTCCTTCCGCCGTGCCCGCTTTGCCGTGATCGGCCGCGCCGGTACTCGGCGGAATGAACAGCAGATGCAGCGGCAAACAGAGTAATAGCTCGAGCGCCGCGAAAATCAGCAGCGTATCGCGCCAGCCGAACCACTCGAGCCCTTTGAGCGATGCCGGCCAGAAGGCGGTGCTCGCGAGGCCCCCCATCAAGGTCAGCGCGGTCAGCGCCGTGCGATAGCTGGTGCCCGAATGCTGCGACAGCGTGGCGAAGGCCGCATCGTACATGGTCATCGCCATCGCGACACCCGCGACAGACCAGGCGAGAAAGAGCGCGATCGTCGAATGCACGTGTGCGATCAGGAACAGCGCGATGGCAGCGGCGACCGATCCGGCGCTCATGACGGCGCGGCCGCCCTGGCGATCGATCGCCCGGCCCACGAAAGGCGCGGTCAGCGCGGAAATCAGCAGCGCCAGCGAATAGGCCGCGAAGAGCATCGCGGCCGAAATGCCCAGCTCGTCGCGCATGCTGGCGCCGAGAACGGCGATCGAGTAATAGAGCGTGCCCCACGAGACGATCTGTGTCGCCCCCAGCGCCGGTACCAGCCGCCACGCGGTCGACCGAGTCATTAGCCAATGGTACCGTGAAGGCCGGTCGGTGCGCCGCAACCCAACTGAGCGCAACTGAGGGCACCTGCGTGCACTTGACGTCGGCGTTGCTGCCCCCATATCTGCAGTTCAGGAGACCACGACCATGCCTACACGTACCCTGCAGCGCGTCATCGCAGCCATTCCCGCCTCGGACGGCGCGGGGGTCAAGCTTCAGCGCAGCCTCGGCCAATCGAATTGGGCCCGCCTCGATCCGTTCCTGATGCTCGATCATTTTTCGACCGATGATCCGAACGACTACATCGCGGGTTTCCCAGCGCACCCGCATCGCGGCTTTGAGACGGTGACCTATATGCTCGACGGCCACATGCGCCACCAGGATCACCTCGGCAACACCGGCGATCTGAAAGCCGGCGGCGTGCAGTGGATGAGCGCGGGACGCGGCATCATCCATTCCGAAATGCCGCAGCAGGAAGCCGGCCGCATGCGGGGCTTTCAGCTCTGGATCAATCTCCCGGCCAGGGAAAAAATGAAGGCCGCCGGCTACCGCGATATCCAGGCGAGCGAGATCCCGGTGGTCGAGCTGGCCGGTGGCGGAAGGGTCAAGGTCATCGCCGGCACGCTGGACAGTGACGGCAAACGCACATCCGGCCCGATCCAGGGGCTGTCGACCGATCCGCGCCACTTCGACGTCGAGCTTCCGGCAGGTGCGACGTTTCGCCAGGCGCTGCCAGCCGGCCATCATGCCTTTATCTATCCGTTCGAGGGCTCGGTCGCGGTCGGTGCGGAGGGCGCGCAGAAGATCCTCGCGACACACCATGCGGGCATTCTTTCGGGTGGCGACGAGGTCGAATTCTCCGGCGGACCCGACGGCGGCAGGGTCATCCTGCTCGCCGGCCGGCCGCTGCTCGAGCCGATCGTGCAATACGGACCGTTCGTGATGAATACGCGCGAGGAAATCGAGCAGGCGGTGCGCGATTACCAGAGCGGCACGCTCACGGGCGAGGCGACGGCCGGCGCTTGAAAATCGGGTCAGCCCTCGACGCTTACCTCAAAAAAAACCCCGCGTAAGCGGGGTTTTTTGTCGAGCGCAAATGACTAGCCGTTCGGCGGGTGCTGTCCGATCGCGTTGTCGATGCAGGTGTCGCGCTGCGACTCGTCGCGCTCCTGCACGCATTGGCGCAATGCCTGCCGGTAGCTTTTCTCCTCGGGCGACACCGCTTCCGGACGCGGGGCTGACTTATGCGCGTGGCGCATCGGCGCGGATTGGGTCGTGTCCGCCTTCGGCGCTGCCGTGCCCTGCGACGTGGCATTCGGATCCGCCGCCGTCTTGTCGGTCGGTTGCTCCGATGGCTGCGCGGGCATCGTCGTGATCGTGCCTTTTTGCGCCGGCATGCGCGAACTGCTGTCCGGAGCATTTTGCGCGCCGGCCGCGCCGACGAGCAATGCCAGGCTCGCGCCAAGCAGGATTCGGTAAGGGTGACTGGTCATCTAGGTCTCCATCGAAGATTGGTTTCCGCGCACAAGCGCAGTTCCTCCCAGCGAGTTACCTCATCGACTATCCGCTGAAACCCGTCTGGCCAGTATCGGACGACGGCTGATCCGCACGTAGGAGCGGCGGTGATACCGGTTTCTCTTCATTACGTAGGACGTGCGCCTAGGCAAGCCGGCGCCGGAGTCAGCGGAATGAACCAGACCGGCGCTGATTGCCGCGACAGCGCTTTGGGCACACGCTCGAACACATAGCCCAATTGCCGTGAGGCTTGGGAAAAGGAGATCTCATGAATCGCACATCGATCCGAAGCTTCACGCTGATTGCGCTGGCCGTATTGGCTGGCGCCGTCCGCGCCGATGTCACCGCGGGGCCGGCGGTCACCAACTCCGCGGAGCCGGCGCAGGGATTCATCGTGGCCGTTCCGCCGGACAACAATGCGGCGGCGGCCAACAAAGTCGCCGAGGAACCGCAGCGCCTGCCACCGACGGAAGTGCGGGCTTATCGTGACGATCGCGCCGCCTGCGATCGCCGCCAAGGCAGCGGACAGGAGACCTGCCGGGCGCAACTCGCCGCCAAGTACGCGGAAATGGACAAGCTGTGCCGCAGCGTTTCGGCTGCCGAGTTTCCGACCTGCATCAAAAGCGCTTACTCTGCCGACTGAGCTGCGGCTGCGCGCGGGGGTCAGTCCTTCTCTCACAGCTCACCGCGCAGCTTGATCCTCTGGCAGTGAGGGGCAACAAAGGACTGACTCGGTATCCGATTGAGCGCGATAAGGCGTAACATCGAGGCTCTTGACCGGCTGATTAGCAAAACAACATACGTCATCGGGACTCGCTAAGCAGGGCGCCTTGTGCCGCGTGTTGGGCTCGACCCAACATCGCAGGAGATCACAATGGTGCTCCCCGGCCGCGCCCTCGCGACCAATCGTCTGGTCGCGGCATTGCCCGCCAAGGACAGAAAAGCGCTGATCGCGCGCTGCGACGAAGTCGAGTTGGCCTTCGGTCAAGTGCTCGACGAGCCGGGCGACCGAATCGGCCATGTCTACTTCCCGATCGACAGCTACGTTTCGTTGGTGACGAAAGCGGGCGGCGAAGCAAGCCTCGAAGTCGGGCTCGTCGGCGACGAAGGCATGCACGGGATTTCGCTGGTGCTCGGGGTCGATGTGTCCCCGCTGCATGCGCTCGTGCAGGGCGCCGGTCCGGCGTATCGCATGAGCGCCAATGCTTTTCGCCGCGAATGCGCGGCGCGTCCAGCATTGCGGGGCGCGCTCAACCGCTACCTTTACGTTCTGATGAGTCAGCTCGCGCAATCTGCGGCGTGCACCCGCTATCACCTGATCGAGGCGCGGCTCGCCCGCTGGCTGTTGATGAGCCAGGATCGCGCGCACGCGGACACATTCAGCGTCACGCATCAATTCCTGGCATGGATGCTGGGTGTGCGCCGGGTCGGCGTCACCGGCGCGGCGAGCACTTTGCAGCGCAAACGCCTGATCAGTTACAGCCGCGGCGTGGTGACGGTGCTCAACCGGCGCGGTCTGGAGGCTGCGTCGTGTTCCTGCTATAAGATCAATAAGAACGTCTACGATCGGATGCTGGGCTAGCGCACGGTCACGCAGTTTGCGCCGTCCACAGCGAGTTCGGGGTCGGCGGCTCGATCGACCGCGGCGATTGCGCTGGTCACCGTCGGACTGGTCTGGAAAGTGAAACAACTGCCCGAGCCGGTGATCGTCGCCATTGCCGCAATCGTCGGGCTCGCGGTATTTCCCGGCGGTCCGCCGCACATGTGGCGGCGAGCGCCATGGGCTTGCCACCGTACCCGAATCCGCCGATGATTTGAGCTGCTTGTGGGCTCCTTTCTCACATACGACCGATGAACTTTCGGCCGCGCACGCGGCCTCCCGTCGTACCGTACGCATTTGAAATCCGCCCGCCGCGATGCGCGAGCATACGAGGCGGCTCATCTGGAGGAGATCATCAATGAAACGTCTGTTTGCCCTATCCGTGTTGTTGGCGCTCGCGCTTGTTTCGCTGCCTTCGATCGCATGGATCCGCAGCCCTGCCACGACTTTTGCGGCCTTGCCGGCCGGCGCGACGCCGCCCGAGGGCATCGCGGTCGATGCGAGCGGCAACGTCTATGTCTCCACGTTCGGGTTCCCCGAGACCGGGGCGTCCAGCGAGCCCGGACGGATCGTCGTGTTCAATTCGCACGGCAAGTTGCTGCGCCAGCTTGTCGTCGCCGGCGCGAGCCCGCATCTGCTCGGTCTCGGCGTTCATCCGTCGACGCAGGCACTGCTGGTCGCCGATTTCGGCGCGGGGAAGGTGCTCAGCGTCGACCCGCTGTCGGGCGCCTCGCAAGTTTTCACCGACATCGGCTCGGCGTCCGGCCTGAACGCGTTGACGTTCGACAGCGCCGGCAACGTTTATGTCTCGGACTCCTTCCAAGGCATCGTCTGGCGAACGGGGCCCGCCGGCGGAGCCGCCGTCCCCTGGAAGACCGATCCGCTTCTCGCGACCACCGGCGTGCCTCCGTTCGGCGCCAACGGACTGGCGTTCAATAACAGCGGCACACTGCTTTACGTCGCCAACACCGGCAACGACTCGGTGGTGAAAATTCCGGTATCGGGCGGCGTAGCCGGAACGGCCTCGGTGCTGGCGTACAGCATCAATGGCGCTGATGGCGTCGCCGTCGACTCGAGCGACAACATCTGGGTCGTCGCCAACCAGTCCGACGAGATCGTCGTTCTCGATCCGACCGGCAAGGCGATCGCCAAACTGGGCGACTTCGACGGCATCGACGCCAAAGGCGCGGCGAGAGGCTTGCTGTTCCCGGCCAGCCTGGTGTTCAGCGGCGAGTCGGTGCTGGTCACCAATCTAGTGCTCGACCTCGGAACGATCTTCGGTCTGCCCGACGGTCGATTCGCAGTGGGCGGCGCAAGTGACGCGTTACACGGTCAGCAAGATCAACCGGCGCTTGCCTCCGGTTCCTGGCCCCAAGGGTTGACGTGATCGAGGCAGATGACCCGGTGCGACGGACGTTGCGCGAGCGACGTCCGGAGGGACAGGCCTTGCCTTGACGCTCACCTTGCGGGAGCGGAGCGTCCTCGGCTTCG
>JBDTNP010000366.1:0-2026 GCA_039933695.1 Betaproteobacteria bacterium
GCGGCGATGCCCCACGTGGGAGCGATCCAGCGCACGGCTTCGACGCTGCCGATCGCGTAATAGCGGCCGCCGACCGTCGCATCGCCGATCCGGGGCCCGAGGCTGTCGAACGCATAACCCCGCACCGTCGTATCGCCGCCGGTCCGGAACAGCAGCGCGATCGGCACGTCGCGCGCGCTGCGGGCGGCGACAGCACCGCCTTCCGCTCTGAAACTCAACTGCGTCCTGGTGTCGATCGGCAGCCATGCGGCGAACTGCACGATGCCGCGTCCCAGCGCGGCGGTCGATGCGCCGGGCGGCGCGGCGCCGATCTGTGCATTGATCGCGTAGCCGCGCGCCGGCGACAACAGGTCGTCGACGTTGCGCCAGGTGCGCCCATATTCGAAGAACAGCGCGTGCGCGTTGGCCGATTCGGCGCTGGTCGGCATCAGCTGCGACGCGTAGAACGCGACACCGTAGCTGACCTGGTCGCGCTCGGCCGCCGTCTTGCGCTTCCAGCCGGCGGTGAATTCGTTGGTCTTCAATCCGGAAATGTCCGTGTGCGCGACGTTGGCCGAGTAGGTGTCGGTGTATTGCGGCGCGCGAGGCGGCAGCGTCAGACGCAAGGTCGCGCTCTGGATCTTGGCTTGAACGTCGAGATCGGCGTGGAAGCGCAGGCCTTTGGCGTCGATGTTGAAATCATCGTAGGTCAACTGGGCGCGGTACAGCGTGTCGGTCGAGAAGCCTGCACCGGCGCTGATTTTTTTTTGCGGTGCCTCGATCAGGTGCAGATGCACCGGCGCGGCGTCGGCTTCCGCCGGGTCGGCTTCGACCGTCGCCTGCGCGCTGGCGAAATAGCCCGAGCCGTTGAGCCGGCGCAGGAAGATCTGCAGCGCTTCGGCCGAATACGGATCGCCGGGCGCGAACGTCACCAGGTTCCTGACCAGGGACTCGCTGTATTTCTCCACGCCGGTCACGTCGAGGGCGCCGAAGCGAAACGGCGGCCCGCTGTCGACGGTCACGCTCAGTGCGGCGCTGTGCGTTGCCGGATCGACATCGGCGCGGCTCTCGGCCAGTTTGGCCGCCGCATAGCGGTCGGCGGCAAGCACCCGCACGGCGCGGCTCTTGGCCGCGGCCCAGTCGCCCTGGCGGAAGACGGCGCCTTTGGGCAGCGACCAGTCCTTGCGCATGCGCTCGATCAGCGTGCCTCCTTCGGGACCGCCGAGCGCGGCCGCTCCGACGACGATCAAGTCGACCGAAGTCACCGTCGTCGGCTCGCCGGGCTCGATTCGCAGCCGCACCGTCGCGGGAGTCGTCGAACGGTCGATCTCGCTCTCGACTTTCGCCGCGAAATAACCCTGCGCCTCCGCGGCGTCGCGCGCCTGCGATCGCGCGTCGGCAACGAGCAGTTCGAAGAACTCGGGCGTGATCTCGGCGTAGGACTGCCAGCGAACGAGGTCGAGGCTGCGCTCGACTGCTTCCTTCACCGGCCCCGGTGCTGTGATCTCGACCTTATAGGCCTGCATCGCTTCGTCCGCGGTGGCCAAGCCACAGCGCGATGCCAGGCCCAATCCCAGCGTCAGCACGATCACAGGCGCAATCGCACGCGCCGCGCGGCAATGCGTGGCGCGAGGCGAGGCGGGATTGCGCGGCTGATGCGGTGGCTTCACTCGGTCAAAAGGGAATGCGGCGCTCTGGCCGCGAGAATGCGAACGCCGCCGTTCGACGGGAAGCGCGGAAACGCATCGAGCGTAGCGGCAGGCCGGCACGAACGTCAAGCCGCGCTGGCGTGTCGCGGTTTCGGGGAACCGCGACGAAGCAGCGATGCTGCGCCCTGCGTTGCAGAAAAATCGATCATCGTTACAGCCGCATCGCGCCGCGAATGCCTGCTGCCAACACCGGCGAAATCACAGCCCGCTGCCATTTTGTTTTGCATGCGTTGCGTTGCGGATATCCGAATGCTCGCCAAGTACACACCGGCGCCGCGTCTGGATTGGTCACGATTTGCCGATGCAACGGCCGGCGACGGGCCGAATGACGCCATGAA
>JBDTNP010000367.1:0-8018 GCA_039933695.1 Betaproteobacteria bacterium
ACCGCAGCGACTGCCGTGCGCCGGCACATCGGCGCCCAACGCCGCCGCGGCGGGTCGGCGGGAAATAGACGGCACCGGGTCCTTCGACCCGGTCCGTCCTGGAAGCGGGCGCTTTAAGGTCATATGTTTCAACAAGTTACAGCCAGCGCCTGCATCGTTCGGCCCCCCGGCATCTCGCTCGCATCAAAAATGCTTGTGCACCACCGTTGCGAGCCCACGACCAAGCAAGTTCCCTGCCGCCGATTCGATGAATGCCATGACCAGGCAAGACCCCGCCTGCCGCATCCCACGCAACGCGAGCCGTCGCGCGCCGGCATGGGTATGGCTGTCGATGCTGCTGCTATGCGCTGCGGGGCAAGCGCGTGCCGAATGGTTTTACGATCTGCGCGCCGGCGGTCTGTACGACGACAACCTGACCCGGGCGCAGAAAGCAGCGGATGTGCGCGGTGACGGTGCGGCAACGCTTGCCGCAACCGCAGGCTGGTTCCATGCGCCGTCGGGCAGCGACGGCATCACCCTCGCACTCGAGGCCAACAGCGAGACGTACGCGCGCTTCCATGGCCCCAGTCTGGTCACGATCGGAGGCAGCGCCGCTTATCGCCACAAGTTCGGCCTCGGCCGCGACGTTCCCTGGGCGTCGATCACCGTCAGTGCGGCGCACGACGACTATCGCGGTGATATCCGAGACGGCGGTCGCCTGCAAGCGCGTCTGGAAGTCGGCCGGCGCCTGACCGACAATTTCGACGCATCGTTCGGCATTGCGACCGACAGGCGATTTGCCAGCAACGACCGGCCGGTCGTGCCCGGGATCTCCGGCAAGGCATTCGATTTGCGCGGGCTGAGCGTATTCGCGCGTGCCGCCTACGACATCACCGATCGACTGCAGGTGGGGGGACGCGCGGCGGTACGGCGCGGCGATGTCGAGTCGACGACGCGGCAAAATCTGGACATCTTTCTGGCGTCCGACGCGATCGCCGCCGATCCCACGTTCGGCAGCGACTTCTACGCCTACCGTCTGCGCGGCACGACCGCCACTGCCAACGCGACGCTGAGCTGGGCTATCTCGGAACGTTCGTCGCTTAACCTGAGCTACGCGGTGGCCCGAACTAGCGCCTACGACGACCTCAACTACCTCAGCCGGATCGGCACGATCCTGCTGGCCTTTCGCTACTGACGCCGCCAGTCGACGACGGAGACTTTCGCATGCGCATCCTCCTTGGCCTTGCCCTGATCGCACTGACCGGACACGCGGCGCTGGCGCAACGCGAAATCTTCGTCACGATCGTCGACGACAAGGGCAAGCCGGTCGCCGATGCCGTCGTCGTCGCCGTACCGGCCGACGGTGGCATCCGCCTTCCGACGCGGCGCGATGCCGTCATCGATCAGGTCGACAAGGAGTTCACACCGAAGATCAACGTGATCCTGGTCGGCACGCCGGTGATTTTCCCCAACCACGACAACGTGCGCCACCACGTCTATTCGTTTTCGCCGGCCAAGCGCTTCGAGCTGCCCCTCTACGCCGGCGTCCCCACGCAGCCGGTGGTGTTCGACACGCCGGGTGTCGTCGTCCTCGGTTGCAACATCCACGACTGGATGGTCGGCTACATCTACGTATCCGAATCGCCCTATTTCGCCAAGACCCGCGCCGATGGGAAGGCGGTAATCGCCGATCTGCCGGCCAAAAGCTACGTCGTGCGGGTGTGGCATCCGGAACTCGAGGGCGGCGAGGCGGCGACCAAGAGGAGCGTCGACGTCACCGGCAAACGGCGTGTCGACATCGAATGGACACTGAAGCTCAAGCCCGAATTGCGCGTGCGGCGGTCGCCCGTCGGCGAACACAACGGTCACTATTGACATGCGTTCGCCAAGCTACCAACCTCGCGCCCCGATGAAATGCAGCAACCGGAAAGGCTGACGATGGACCGCAGGCTGGATTGGATCGTCTCGAACGGCGTGTTTGCCGCAGGATTGTATTTTGCGATCGTCGCGCAGGTCGGGTGGGCGCAGTACGCGATCACCGCATTCACGTGGTGGACGCTGGCCAACTGCGCCACCGCGCTGATCGGCGGCCCGGGCTCACGGCCGATCAGCCTGCCGACCGCTCCGCCGCTGCAGGCGATGGTCTTCGATCTCGGCGTGCTGGCCGTGATGTTCGTCGCGCATTGGTACTGGACCGCGTTCGCCTATGCGATGATGAGCGGGTGCGCGGTGTTGATCAGGGAGCGCACTCCGAGCAAGCGCTGACGCTGTCTGGCCGCGGCCCGCCGCCGGCATTGACGCGATCCGCGTCAAGAGAAACAATCGAGAGCAGCGCCGGTCGCTGCCTTTCGAACCCGAGGAAATCCTGATGTCGCCCATCTCAGCGGCTGCCCGCCGTGATCAGTCGTTCCATCTGCATCCATCGACCAACCTGCGCTCGGTCCTGAACGACGGGCCGCTGGTCATCACGCGCGGCGAAGGCGTCTACGTCTACGATGACCAGGGACGGCGCTATCTCGAGGGCATGGCCGGGCTTTGGTGCGCGTCGCTCGGATTCTCCGAGCGACGGCTCGCCGACGCCGCTTACCGGCAAATGTGCGAGCTGCCGTTCTACCACAGCTTCGGCGGCAAGGTTCCGGCGATCAGCACCGAGCTCGCCGAGCGGCTGATAGGCATCGCTCCGGCCGGCATGGGCAAGGTCCTGTTCGCCAACTCGGGTTCCGAGGCGAACGATACGGCGATAAAACTGGCCTGGTACGTCAACAATGCGCTCGGCCGCCCGCGCAAGAAAAAGATCATTTCGCGGCAGCGCGCGTATCACGGCGTGACGATCGCGACCGGCAGCCTGACCGGGCTTGCGTTCGCGCACGATGATTTCGACCTGCCGATCGCGCGCATCCTGCACACCGACGCGCCCTACTATTATCGCGGCGCGCGGCCGGGCGAAAGCGAGGAAGCGTTCGCCGAGCGCCTGGCCGCCAGTCTCGAGGCGCTGATCGTGCGCGAGGATCCCGACACGGTGGCGGCGTTTTTCGCCGAGCCGGTGATGGGGGCGGGCGGCGTCATCGTCCCGCCGGCGACCTACTTCGAACGCATCCAGCCGATCCTGAAAAAATACGACATCCTGTTCGTCGTCGACGAAGTCATCTGCGGATTCGGCCGCACCGGAAGCCTGTTCGGCTCGCAGACATTCAAGCTCGAGCCGGACATGATCACCGTCGCCAAGGCGCTTTCGGCGGGCTACCTGCCGATCTCGGCCACGATGGTCTCGAATGCGTTGTACGAAATCCTGTTGGCGCAAAGCGACAAGCTCGGCATCTTCGGTCACGGTTACACTTATTCGTCACATCCGGTTCCGGCCGCCGTCGCGCTCGAGACGCTGAAGATCTATGCCGAGCGCGACATCGTGGGCGCGGTGCGGCGCGTCGGCCCCCGACTGCAGGCGGCGATCCGCAGCCACGCCGGGCATCCGCTGATCGGCGACGCGCGCGGCATCGGCCTGATCGGCGCCGTCGAGCTGGTGCGCGACAAGGCGAGCCGCGAGAGCTTCGCACCGAAGGCGGGCGTAGCCGCATATCTGGTCCGCCGCGCCCAGCACCACGGCGCGATCTTTCGCAACATGCCCGGAGACATCGTCGCGTTCTGCCCGCCGCTGATCATCAGCGAAGCGGAAATCGACGACATGATGGCGTGCTTCGGCAAGGCGCTCGACGATACCTGGGCGATGGTGAAGGAAAAAGGCCTCGCCTAGCGAAGGCCCGCTGGTCGACCGAGTGGTCCGCGTTGACCGGATGGCCGGCAAGGGACGATGATTGGCCATCCACCGCCCTTCGCATGAAACCGTCCGAACCCATCGTCCGCTTCGTCGGCGTCGAAAAGAGCTACGATGGCATCACCCGCGTCGTCGACGATCTCGATCTGGATATCGAGCGCGGTGAATTCCTGACCCTCCTGGGCCCGTCGGGCTCGGGCAAGACGACGACCCTGATGCTGCTCGCCGGCTTCGAGACGCCGACCGGAGGGCAGATCCTGCTCGAGGGCAGGTCGATGTCCAACCTGCCGCCGCACCAGCGCAATATCGGCATGGTGTTCCAGAACTACGCGCTGTTCCCGCACATGAGCGTCGCCGAGAACATCGGCTTTCCGCTGTCGGTTCGCGGTGTGCCCTCGGCGGAGCTCGCGGCCCGGGTCGAGCGCGCGCTGGACATGGTCCAGCTGTCGGGTTTCGGTGGCAGGCGCCCGGCGCAACTGTCCGGCGGACAACAGCAGCGCGTCGCGGTCGCCCGCGCACTGGTGTTCGAGCCCAAGCTGATCCTGATGGACGAGCCGCTGGGCGCGCTCGACAAGCAGCTGCGCGAGCAGATGCAGCTCGAGATCCGCAGGCTTCACCAGCGGCTTGGCGTCACGATGGTCTATGTCACCCACGACCAGTCCGAGGCGCTGACGATGTCGGATCGGATCGCGGTGTTCCACCGCGGCCGCATCCAGCAGCTGGACACGCCCAAACAGATGTACGAATACCCAAAGAACGCATTCGTCGCCCGCTTCATCGGCGAGAATAACCGCCTCATAGGGAGCACCGAGTCGACCGCCGGCGATCGCTGCACGATCCGCATCAGGGGAAGCGACACCCGGATCGAAGGTACGCTGGTCGAGCCGGTACCCGATGGCGGCGCCGTCACCGTGTCGCTGCGGCCGGAGCGAGTGCAAATACAGTTGGCCGGGAATACAATCAACGGAAGGAGGGGCTGCAGCCTTGCCGGCACGCTGCGCGAGATCGTCTACCTCGGCGACCACGTCCGGGCGCGCGTGGCGTTAAACGGCAGCGAGGAGTTCACGGTAAAGCGCCCGATCGGCGAGGCGCATTCGATACCCGATGTCGGCGCGGCGGTGGAGATGATCTGGGAACCGCAGCACTGCCGCGTCTTTGCGCAGGAAAACTAGGTCGAGGAGGGCACCATGCTCAGCAACAGACTTATCGCCGTTGCGTTTGCCGCCGCGGCATCGATGTTGTCGGCGACGGCACTTGCACGCGACCTGGCTGTCGTGTCGTGGGGCGGCGCTTATCAGGATGCGCAGCGCGAGGTGTATTTCAAGCCGTTCATGGAAAAGACCAAGGTCAAGATGACCGAGGAAAACTGGGATGGCGGAGTCGGCACATTGCGCGCCAAGATCCAGGGCGGCAACAACAACTGGGACGTCGTGCAGGTCGAGTCGGAGGAACTGCTGCTCGGCGGCGAGGAAGGCCTGTACGAAAAGATCGACTGGGCCAAGCTTGGTGGCAAGGACAAGTTCCTGCCCGATGCGGTCAACGATTGCGGCGTCGGCGCAATCGTGTACAGCTTCATCATGGCCTACGACGGGGACAAGATCAAAGGCGATACGCCGAAATCCTGGGCCGATTTCTGGAACGTGAAAAAATGGCCGGGAAAGCGCGCTCTGCGCAAGGGTGCGAAGACGACGCTCGAGATCGCGCTGATGGCCGACGGCGTAGCGCCGAAGGATGTGTACAAGGTGCTCGGCACCCCGGTGGGCGTCGACCGCGCGTTCAAGAAGCTCGATCAACTCAAGCCCGACCTGGTCTGGTGGGAAAAGGGCTCGCAACCGCCGCAACTGCTCGCCTCCGGCGAAGTGGCGATGACCGACGCCTACAACGGCCGGATCGCGGCGGCCAATGAGAAGGACAAGAAGAACTTCAAGATCGTCTGGCACAACAACCTCTACACGATCGATTCGTGGGTAATCATGAAGGGGACGCCGAACAAGGCGCAGGCGGAGACTTTCCTGCAGTTCGTCAGCGATCCGCAGTATCAGAAGCACCTGCCGGAAAAAATCACCTATGGGCCGACGACCAAGGCGTCGACCGCGCTGATCGACAAGAAGGTGCTGCCGGAACTGGCGACCGCGCCGCAGAACATGGCCTCGGCGCTGCCGATCAACGACAAGTTCTGGCTGGAGAACCTGGACAAGCTTTCGCAACGGTTCAACGCCTGGGTCGCCAAGTAACGCGCAACAGCGGACGAGAGTGCGATGCTGACCGGCGCAGCGGCTGCCGCCCACGCCGCGCTGGCCAGCGTCGACGACGACGCCGTCAAGCTGCGCCGCGCGCTGCGCAGAAGCCGGCGGCGCGAGCAATGGCGCGCGGCGGCGCTGGTGCTGCCGCTGTTCGTCTTTCTCGCGGCATGCTTCGTCGTGCCGATCGCCGCGATGCTCGCGCGAGGCATCGTCGACACCGATGTGGCGCGCATCCTGCCGGCAGTCACGATAGCGCTCAAAAGCTGGGATGGCGGCGGACTGCCGCCGGAGTCCGCGTATGCGGCGCTGGTGGCCGACATTCGCGGGGCGCGCGCCGCGAGCACGCTGGCGAGCGCCGCCACGCGCCTGAATTACGATGAGCCGGGCTTTCGCACCTTGTTGTTCACCACCGGCAGGCAACTGCCCGACGAGCTGTCGGCGCCTGCGAAAGAAACGCTGATCGGCATCGATCCGAAGTGGGGCGAGCGCGAAACCTGGGCTGCGATACGCCGCGCCGGGGGTCCGGTCACCGACTTCTATCTGCTGGCGGCGCTCGACCTGCAGCGTGACGCCGACGGTTCGATCACCGGCGCTCCGGTAGAGCAGCGCGTGTTCCGCGACGTCCTCGGACGCACGCTGTGGATCTCGGCAATGGTGACGCTGATCTGCCTGGTGCTCGGCTATCCGGTCGCTTATGTGATCGCCGCGCAGCCGCCCGGACGCGCAGGCATGCTGCTGTTCCTGGTGCTGCTGCCGTTCTGGACCTCGCTCCTGGTGCGCACGGTCGCCTGGGTCGTTTTGCTGCAGAAGGAAGGCGTGCTGAACAGCCTCTTCATCTCGCTGGGGCTGGTGCACGAGCCGCTGAAGATGATCTACAACCGCTTCGCCGTCTATGTGGCGATGGTGCACGTGCTGTTGCCGTTCATGATCCTGCCGCTGTACAGCGTGATGCGCGCCATCCCGCCTTCGTACGTTCGTGCCGCGTCATCGCTCGGCGCCAGGCCGTTCACCGCTTTCCGGCGCGTGTTCGTCCCGCAGACGCTGGCGGGCATCGGCGCCGGCTGCCTGATGGTTTTCATCCAGGCGCTGGGCTACTACATCACGCCGGCGCTGGTCGGCGGCGCCGAAGACCAGATGATCAGCTACTTCATCGCCTTCTACGCAAGCAAGACCGTCAACTGGGGCATGGCTGCGGCCCTGTCGATCATGCTGCTTACCGCGACGCTGCTGCTGTACGCGGTGTACAACCGCATGGTGGGCGTCGAGCGGATGCGTCTGGGCTAGGCGATGCGCAATCCCACCGCCACATTGGGCGAGCGGGTGACCCGCATCGGCCTGATCGTGCTGACGGGTGCGGTGCTGCTGTTTCTGGTCGCGCCTATCCTGACCATCGTGCCGCTGTCGTTTTCGTCGGGATCGTTCTTCTACTATCCGCTGCCGGGATTGAGCCTGCGCTGGTACCAGGACTTCTTCACTTCGTCGTTCTGGCTGTCTTCGCTCAAGAACAGCCTGATCATCGGCATATCGGCGACGGTGCTGGCCACCGTTCTCGGGACGATGGCGGCGCTCGGCATCTGGCGCGCGCGCTTTCCCGCACAGGCGCTGGTGCTCGCAATGCTGATCTCGCCGATGGTCGTCCCGGTGGTCATCATCGCCGTCGGCGTCTACTTCGCCTTCGCGCCGCTGGGCCTCACCGACGGCTACCTCGGCCTGATCCTCGCGCATGCGACGCTGGGGGTGCCGTTCGTGGTCATTACCGTGCTGGCTACCCTGTCCGCGTTCGACCGCACGCTGCTCCGCGCGGCGGAAAGCCTCGGCGCTTCGCAGCTCGCGACGTTTCGCCGCGTCATGCTGCCGTTGATCCTGCCGGGCGTGGCCTCCGGTGCGGTATTCGCGTTCGCGGCGTCGTTCGACGAGGTCGTCGTCGTGCTGCTGATGGCCGGGCCCGCGCAGCGCACGCTGCCGCGCCAGATGTTCTCCGGCATCAACGACAACATCAGCCTGACCATCGCGGCCGCGGCGAC
>JBDTNP010000368.1:0-2609 GCA_039933695.1 Betaproteobacteria bacterium
GCATTCGCCCGGGCGATTCCTGCGTACGCCGCGCTCCGCTGGGCGGCGGCGCTGTGCGTGGTCATGTGCCTGGCGCTTACCGTCAAGTGCTGGCGGCGGATGGGCAGCGACTGGCGTATGGCGGTCAGCGAAACGCAAAGGAGCGCGCTGATCACCGACGGCTTGTTCGCGCGGGTCCGGCATCCGATCTACGCTCTGCAGATGCTCCTGATGCTGTGCTCGGTGCTGATCGTGCCGACAGTCCCGATGGTGCTCGTCGCGCTCGCGCACCTGAGTCTGATGAACCTGAAGGCGCGAAACGAAGAGCGGCATCTGCTCAAGCTGCACGGCGCGCGCTACGAGGTCTATCTCAAGCGCACCGGCCGCTTTTTCCCGCGGCTTCTCTCCGCGCGCAGCTAGAGCCTGCGCCGGGCACCGATCCGATCGACAGACCTCGAACCCTGATGCCGGGCACGACACGCGGGAACCGCACCGGCTCGAGCCGAGACCGGGCACTGCGCCGGATGTGTGGCGCCACGGCGCTGGCATTGCTGGCGGTGTTGCTACCGACGCCGCAGACGCGATCCGCTGGCGCGGCCGACGTCTCGACCGCCAGCGCCGCGCCGAGCCGGCTGCCGTCGCTCGATCGCGGCATCGAGGACCGTATCCTGGCGCTCGATCCGCTGCACATCAGTGCCGCCGAAGTGTGCGACGTGCTCAAACGCGCGCCGGCCCCGCGCATCATCGGCCTTCAGGGAAGCTTTCCGCTGATCACGATGGAACCGTTCGCTCAATATCTTATTGCGATGGGGTATCCGGAAGACCGGCTGCGCGATCCGCGCGATGGCAGCATGTCGCGCAACAGTTTCACCGACAGCGAGCAGCTCGCCGGAGAGATGGCCTGGTACTACGAATCCGACGGCATGATGCCGATGCTGATCGGCCATAGCCAGGGCGGCATGCTCGCGATCAAGGTGCTCTACGAGTTCAACGGGTCTTTCCATCAGGCGATTCCGGTATGGAATCCCACGACCGGCCAATCAGAGCAACGCACGACCATCATCGATCCGCTTACCGGGGTCGAGCGTCCGGTGGTCGGGCTCAAGGTCCCCTATGTCGCCGCGCTCGCCACCGGCAAGCTTCCCCGTTTTCTGCTCGGACAGTGGGCGATGATGGGAAAGCTTCGCGCGATCCCCGACACGGTCGAAGAATTCACCGGCTTCTCGATCGAGTGGGACATGATCGCCGGCACGCCGCCGGGCAGCGAGAAGTATCACGCCGACGGGAGCGCGCAGGTGCGCAACGTCGAGCTGCCGGCGGCGACCAGCCATATCCGCATGCCGCGCACACGCTACCTGACTCGCAACGCGGCGACGCGGGCCTGGATCGACGATTACGACCCGGCCGCAGCGCCGCCCCCGTTGCCTGAGGGACCGGACGTCGACAGCGCCAACATCGTGCACGCGGCGGACATCTGGTACAGCGTCAAGAAGCATTGGTGCATCGGAGCGCAGCGCCTGATCCGGGCGCGCCGCGCCGCGACCAAGCAGGGCCTCGTCGAGTGAAAGGCCGTCTCAACCTGTTCCAGGCGGCAATGGTGCGCTGGCGCGACATGCATCCGTACAACGCGGTGCACGTGGTCACGCTGCCGCAACCGCTCGACCCGCAGCGGCTCGAGGCGTGCATTCGGCGCCAGCTCGAGTCCCTCGGGCTTACCGGCCTGATGCTCGACGGCCGCCGATTGCGTTACGAATGGACCGGGGGCGCGGCGAAAACGCGGCTGGCGGTGCTCGCCGGAGGTGCCGATCCGCGGGCGCGCGTGCAGGCCGAAATGGAGCGGCAGCTGAATCTGACGTTTCCCGCGGGCGGCGGCATCGAGCCGTTTCGTTTTTTCGCCGTCGAGGACGCGCCGGCGTTCCATCTCGGTCTCGCCTACGACCATTTCGTCGCCGGCGGCGATTCGATCGTCGGCCTGCTGCGGCGACTGGTCGAGGACTACTATCGCATCGCTCCTGCCGGAGCGGTACTGCCGCACGTCGATCTTTACCCGCCCGGATATCGCCGGCTTTTTGCTCGCCAGTGCATTCCGCTGGCGCGGGGCTTGTCGAGCTGGCGCCATCTGATCGCGAGCTGCCGTCGCTCGGCACGCCCGCCGTATCCAAAGGACGGCGACGGATACAACGGCGTCGTCTTTGCCCGCCTCGCCCCCGCGGAGTCGGCGACGCTCGCCGCCACGGCGCGAGCGTGGGGAACGACGCAGAACGATATTTTTCTCGCGATCATGCTGAAGACCTTGTCACCTCAGGTAGCGGAGCGCCGCCAGGCCAAGCGGCGCCGCGATCTCGCTGTCGGGTCGATAGTCAACGTGAGGCGCGATTTCGGCACCAGGGGCGCTGACGGCTTCGCGCCGCTGCTCGGGTCGTTTCGCGTGGCCCATCCGGTGCCGGACGACATGCCGCTTTCCGAACTGGCGCGGTTCGTGTGCGGCGAAACCAGCCGCATCAAGCGGCGCAAGCTCTATCTGCAGACCCTGCTGGCGATCGCGGTGTCGGGACTGCAATGGCGCTTTCTTTCGAGCGAGGAGCGGCAGCGCTTCCACGCAAAGAACTATGCGGTGTGGGCGGGGGTGA